>NZ_JAKUFX010000003.1:0-128866 GCF_022663635.1 Bacillus cereus group sp. BfR-BA-01356
GATAGGGTTTATTTCGCATGCAAACCTTTAAATTTTCTAAGCCTGGCTTTTAGAAAAAAGAAATAATCTCTACTATACTTGATATTGTATAATCTTAGCTTGATAGTGATGGGGTAAATCCAGCGACTGGGTTTACAGTAGCTAATATATCTCCTGGCGGAAGTAGGACTGTTACATTTCAAGTACGAGTAACATCTACACCATCGGGAGGTACGATTGCGAATCGCGGAAATGTATCTGCTAATTTCGTCGTTATTCCGAATCAGCCACCGATAACAATTAATAGACAAACGAATACAGTTGTGACACAAGTTAATACAGGCGGTTTAAATGTAATAAAAGAAGTAAATACAACGCAAGCGGCGGTAGGGGATACTTTAACGTACACAATTGCCGTCCAAAATACAGGGAACGTTCCGTTAACAAATGTATTTTTCCAAGACCCTATTTCTTCTGCTGTTTCATTTGTTGCAAATTCTGTAACAATTAATGGAGTACAGCAAAGTGGACTAAATCCGAATACAGGATTCTCTCTTCCGAATATTCCTGCGGCTCAAACGGTTGTAGTCACATTTGACGTAGTAATTGTACAGAATCCAGAAAATGAAGATATTTTAAATCAAGCAAATGTAACAGCAAGCTTTCAAGTGAATCCGAATGAACCACCAGTAACAATCAATGTACCGAGTAATGTTGTGAATACGACAGTACAATCAGGAAACTTTGAAGTTGTGAAAGCAGTCAATACGGATGTTGCAACGGTAGGAGATGTTTTAGTATATACAATCGAAGTTATAAATGCAGGTAGTGTACCAGCTGCAAATGTATTTTTCCAAGATTCAATTCCACAAGGGACATTATTTATTGAAAATAGTGTATTGGTTGATGGTGTTTTACAAGAGGGGGCAGATCCAGGACTAGGATTCCCATTAAATGATTTACCTACTGGCGCGAGTGTAATTATTTCATTTGAGGTATTAATTGATGAAATTCCACCAGGGAATAATGTTGTAAATAACGCGAATGTAACTGGAGATTTTCTTGTAAATCCAACAGAGCCACCAATTACTGTGACGGTTCCAAGTAATACTGTTATGACAGTTGTGAATTCCTCAGGGTTAAATGTAATGAAGAGTGTAAGCGCTACTGAAGCAGGTGTAGGAGATACACTAACATATACAGTTGCTATACAAAATAGTGGAACGGTAGTAGCGACAAATGTATCATTCCTTGATCCGATTCCAGCTGGAACCACTTTTGTAGCGAATAGTGTAACGATAAACGGGACACCTCAACCAGGTTTAAACCCGACAACTGGATTTCCACTTGCTAATATTCCAGTAGGAGGTATGGTGACGGTCACTTTTCAAGTGACAATCACGAGTGTACCACCAAATAGAGTTCTTCCGAATAATGCGAATGTCACTGCTGATTTCCAAGTAAGTCCTCTCCAGCCACCAATTACAATTGTAACGATTAGTAATATTGTTGTGACGCGAGTGAATGTAGGATCACTTAATGTAATGAAGAGTGTAAATACACCACAAGCCGGTGTAGGAGATACGTTAACGTATACGATTCTTATTCAAAATACAGGAACTGTTCCTGCAACGAATATTGTTTTTCAAGATCCAATTCCGTCTGGTACTGCCTTTGTAGCAAATAGTGTGACGATAAATGGAGTCGTACAGCAAGGCGCGGATCCTATGGCAGGATTCCCGGTACCAAATATTCCGGTCGGGCAAACGGCTACCATTACGTTTCAAGTTACAGTGACGGGTGTTCCGAGCGGTGGAAATATAAGAAACCAATCGAACGTTACTGCAAGTTTTCTTATAAATCCAGCAAACCCTCCAATAACGACTGTTACAAATAGTAATTTTGTAGTGACGCAAGTAAACACAGCACAGTTAAATATACAAAAATCTTCATCTGTACAACAAGCAGCACTTG
The DNA here is from genome assembly GCF_022663635.1 of Bacillus cereus group sp. BfR-BA-01356. NCBI lineage: Bacteria > Bacillati > Bacillota > Bacilli > Caryophanales > Bacillaceae > Bacillus > Bacillus cereus group sp. BfR-BA-01356. The sequence continues at coordinate 1,954 of NZ_JAKUFX010000003.1, forward strand.
GAGAAACTTACACGTATTCTGTTGTCATTCGAAATAACGGTACAGTAACAGCAACGAATGTCTCTTTCCTTGATCCAGTTTCTCCAGAAACAACATTTGTAGCAAATAGTGTAACGATAAATGGAACGCAACAACCTGGATTTGACCCAAATGTTGGTTTCCCGCTTCCTAATATTGCAGCTGGAACAGCATTGACAGTAACGTTCCAAGTTACGGTAGTTGCACCGTCTACACGTGGAGCAGTATTAAATACAGCATCTGCTACAGCCACTTTCTTATTAAATCCTTTACAACCACCTGTAACAACAACGAATTCAAGTAATACAACGGTAGTTACAATACCGTTACCTCCTCCTGGTGAAGTAACAGCAACAAAAACAGTTGATGTTGCAACTGGGGCTGTTGGGGATGTATTAACGTATACCGTGCTCATTTCAAACGTAGGAATTATCCCTGTTACAGATGTGTTCTTCCAAGATGTCATACCAGAAGGAACGACGTTTGTTGACAATAGTGTAACGATAGGTGGAGTGCAGCAACTTGGTTTAAATCCAGAAATAGGATTTACAGTTACGCCATTATTAATCGCTGGTGGAAGTATTGAGGTCACATTCCAAGTGACGATTACAGAAATTCCAGATAATGAAGTCATATTAAATGATGCAGACGTTACATTTACTTCACAACCAAATCCGCAGGAACCACCGATTACGGAAACGATATTAACGAATTTAGTCGTTACGACAATTAATATAGCGTTTATTCTTCCAGTGAAAATAGTAGATAAGGAAGTAGCGACTGTAGGAGAAATATTAACGTATGATGTATTGATTTTTAATTTCGGAACAGTGCCAGCGACGAATGTTCAATTTATCGATACTACTTCCGCCGGTGTAGCATTCGTACCAGGAAGCGTGAGTATAAACGGGGTACCAGCACCAGGATTAGATCCTTTCATTGGTTTTACAGTTCCAGATATACCTGTAGATGATTTTGTACTCGTCACATATCAGGAAGTGGTTACGAGCATACCAGAAGGTGGAACGATTGTTAACTTTGTAGATGTTACAGCTACGTTTGCTGTAAGTGAAACAGAGCCGCCTATTACGGAAACGACGACAAGTAACACGACATTAACAGAAATAAATGAATCTGGTTTGAATGTTTTAAAATCAGTAAGTCAGCCGGTTGTTGCAGTAGGCGATACAATCACATATACAACAGTAGTTCAAAATACGGGAACAGTGATAGCGACGAATGTTCAATATAGTGATGTATTACCATCCTCTATAACATTCGTACCGAATAGTGTAACGATAAACGGTGCGTTACAGCCTGGATTAGACCCTAACACTGGCTTCTCACTTCCGGATATAATTCCAGGTGAAAGTGTAGAAGTCACATTCCAAGTAACAGTTGTTAGCGTTCCGTCAAACGGAACAATTGCCAATACGGCAAATGTTACCGGAAGCTTTATTTTAGTACCAGGAGAACCACCAGTTATAGTAAATCAGCCAAGTAATACAACACTCACAACTGTAAATAGAGGACGCTTTAATGTTATTAAACAAGTAAATAGAGCCGCTACTCTAGTTGGAGATGTATTGACGTATACAGTGCAAATAACGAATACAGGAACAGTAACAGCTAACAATGTTCAGTTTATTGATACGATTTCAACAGGTGCGTCATTTGTACCAAATAGTGTAACGATAAATGGAGCTCCGCAACCAAACTTAAATCCGATTACTGGATTTGGAGTTGGAGATATCCCAGTTGGTGAAACAGTTATAGTGACGTTTCAAGCGACAGTTACAAACATCCCGTCATCAGGAACAATTACGAACGTTGCAAATATAACAGGAAGCTTTACTTTAGTGCCAGGAGAGCCACCGGTTGTAATAACAGAGCCGAGTAATACGACGATAACTAGAGTGAATAGAGGACGATTCAGCGTTATAAAATCTGTAAATAAAGAAGCGACACGATTAGGAGATACGTTAACGTATAGTGTGCAAGTTACAAATACGGGAACGGTAACAGCGACGAACGTTCAGTTTAGCGATGTTCCATCACCTAGTTTAGAATTCGTTCCTGGAAGTGTACAAATAAATGGGATTCCGCAAGTAGGTTTAGATCCATTTGTAGGCTTTGCATTGCCTAATCTTGCAGTAGGGGATAGCGTATTAATTACATTTGAAGTAAATGTAATCGCAGTTCCGCCTTCTAGTAGCATTATGAATACAGCAAGAGTAACGGGTGATTTTGAATTAATTCCAGGAGAACCTCCGTTTACAATTACGAATTCAAGTAATACGACAGTCACACCAGTAAATAGAGGCAGTTTAGATATGCAAAAAGAAGTAGATCATTCAATTGTTGGAGTAGGAGAAACAGTAAAGTATACGGTTCGAATATTAAATACTGGTACTGCTGATGCGATGAATATTCAATTTATCGATGTCCTATCTCAGGAAGCTGTTTTTGTACCAAATAGTGTAACTGTAAATGGAGTAGCTCGTCCGGGAGTAAATCCGCAGGTTGGATTTACGATTGTAGACATTCCAGTCGGTGAGACGGCGATTGTAACATATGAAGCTACGATTACAAGTTTTCCAGATGGTGGTACAGTAGTGAACGTTGCTGGGGCGTTAGCAGAATATATTTTAGTACCAGGGGAGCCGCCAGTTACAGTGATGGATACGAGCAATACCGTTATAGTGACGGTAAATACTGCAATCTTATTTGTTGCAAAAGGAGCAAACTTTGAAGTAGCAATGATAGGGGATGTTGTCACTTACGGAATCGCTGTTATAAATGATAGTACAGTTCCTGTGACCAACATTGTGTTAACAGATATCATTGATCCGAATACGCTATTTATAAATGGCACGGTAACGGTAAATGATGTATCTTTTCCATTCGCTAACCCGAATACTGGTATTCCGTTAGGTGATTTTCAGCCAAATGATGCAGCAATTATTAATTTCCAAGTTGTAATAATAGGAGGGCAAATAAATAATTTAGTTACAAATACTGCTACAGCGAATGGGCTTGCAACTGTAAATCCGAATGAGCCGCCATTAGTAGTTGAAGGTGATAGTAATACAGTTGTTATCCCGTTTATTCCTCAAAATGTCTCAACGACAGTCGTAAAAACGGCAAATTTACAGGCAGCAACAATTGGAGATGTTATTACGTTTACGACAGTTATTACAAATACGGGGGATACAGCAATACAAAATATTCGTTTTCAAGATATGTTAGATAGTAGTGTTCAATTTGTTCTTGGAACTGTAACGGTTGATAATACGCCAGTGCCAAATGTAAACCCAGTATCAGGATTTATTATAGGAAGTTTAAATCCTGGTGAAGCAAGGACAGTTTCGTTCCAAGTAGCAGTACAGAGCGCGCCAAATGGTTCAGGAAATTATATAAATCAAGCGAGTATTCGTTTTGAACATCAAGTAGGCACAGTGTTGCCACCTGTTACACAAATAGTAGAAAGTAACATAGTTGTCATTCCATTTGTTCCAACAATTGAACAAATTTGCGAAACGAATCTTAATTGCTTAGGGAAAATTCCTTTTCAATGTTCTCCGTGTGATCATTTGTAAATAAAGAAAAAATTAATGAAGAAAGAGCATCCTGTAAGAGAAGGATGCTCTTTCTTCATTAATCATGTAGATTCTTTTTCGGGCGAGGTGAAAAATTCGTCGATTTTGTCGGAAAGTAGTAATGGAATAGCTCCTTTTATAACAGAAATGTCCCAGTCCCACCATGCAAGATTCTCTAGTTTGTCAATTGTTTCTTGCGGGAAACGATATCGAATAAATTTTGCTGGATTACCAGCCACAATTGCATATGGAGGGACGTCTTTTGTAACAACACTTTTTGCACCAATAATGGCACCGTTACTAATTGTAACACCAGATAAAATGCAGGATTGATAACCAATCCATACATCATTGCCAACTACGATATCACCTTTTGAAGAAGGGTGACCAGTAATATGTGCTCCTTCATCAAAAAGTGCATTAAATGGATAAGTTGTTATCCAGTCTGCGCGATGTTCACCGCCAAGTATGAAAACGACTTCTTCTGCTAATGAACAAAACTTACCTATTTTTAATTTTGTTTCATCGTTCCAAGAAAAAATGGTTGGCCCTACTTTACTATAAGTATAATCACCAATATCATATTTATTATATTCAGGTTTTTGATTTAAATATAACATGCTTCTTCAGCCTCCTTTCTCAATTAAGCGATACGTATGGAATATTATATGCAGGATGTAGTAATGTGAACTGTATTAATAGGTGAAATGAACAAAAGGGAGTGGGATGTATGCGATACGAAATGGGTTTATATAATAAACCGTTTCAGTCAATTCAATCAGGGAAAAAAGTATATGAAGTACGCCTATACGATAAAAAACGTCAACTAATAAACAAAGACGATGAAATCGTATTTACGAATCTTACGACAACAGAAATGATGACGGTAAAAGTAACGGAAATAAAGCGATACGAGAGCTTTAAATCTATGTATGAACAAATTGATAAAAAATTATTGGATTGTGAAAATGATAGTTTAGAGGAAATGTTAGAAAGTACATACAAAATATATACGAAAGAACAAGAAAAAGAGTGGGGAACAGTTGCGATTCGTATTGAGGTAATAAAATGATAAGAAATCGCGGAGCCGCTATCATTGTACAGGAAGGAAAAATCGCTCTTATAAAACGTATTCGAGAAGAGGAAACATATTATGTTTTTCCTGGCGGAGGGATTGAGGAAGGTGAAACGCCTGAAGAGGCAACGAAAAGAGAGGTATACGAAGAATTAGGGGTACATATACAAGTGGAGCACCTTATTGCAAAGGTAAAATATAAAGGAAATGAATATTATTATGCTGCCTATATTACAGGCGGAGTGTTCGGAAGCGGAACAGCTGAGGAATTTCAGCTGGAAGGTAGGGGAAATTATATTCCGTTATGGCTACCGATAAACGAGTTGGAAAAAGTGAATATAAAACCTTATGAAGTGGTCAGAAATATATTTAATCATTATAAAATATAACGTCTGACAACATACAAAAAAAACCATTGACATAGTCTTCTGATTTAAGTATTGTATTCGAGTATGTTTATAATCAGGAGGTTTATATGAGCAATCAAACTACTACACATCATGTGAAAATGACAACAGCGGATCCATCTGGAATTGGTCTATTTGGATTAGCGATGGTAACACTTGTAGCATCATCTCAAAAGTTAGGCTTAACAGATGGCGTTTCACTTGTATTACCGTGGGCAATCTTTTTAGGAGGATTTGCACAAATCTTTGCTTGCATTCATGATGCAAAGCATAACAATACATTCGGTACAACAGCATTCGGTGCGTACGGTCTATTTTGGCTAGGTGTTGGAATGACTTGGTTAATTCAACTTGGAGTATTTGGCGAAAAATTAGCACAAGCTGCAGATTCAAAACAGCTTGGTGTAGCCTTTATCGGATATTTGATTTTCACAATCTTTATGACAATTGGTGCAATGGAAACACATAAAGTATTATTTATGATTTTCGTCCTTATTGATTTCTTATTTATCGGTCTTTCATTAAGTACTTTAGGTGTTATGCCGCATGCAATGCATAATTTAGCAGCATATTCTGAACTTCTTATTTCGTTATTATCTTTCTACGGTTCAGCAGCAGCAGTGTTAAATACACACTTCGGAAAAGTTGTTTTACCAGTAGGAAAGCCTTTTGGTATTTTTAAAAAATAATAAAAAAGCACAGATGATTGTATAGTCATCTGTGCTTTTTTATTTATTCCGCTCTTTGTGGGCTGTCTGAAAAAGCCTGATTGGTGAGGACTCATTAAACTTTCACTTTATCCTGCTATTTGCTGGGCAGTAAGACCCCCCGCCTCAAAATTCAGCGGAAACAAAGAAGTTAGGTGGGAGATGAATACCCTCACTTTATTTGAAATAAGTAATGTGAAATGTAAATAAAAGTAGAAAAAATCAATTGAAATTGATTCTCATTATTAATATAATGAGAATGAGAATCATTTATCGTTAGAGGGGGATGCCAAAGTGGCAAAAATTTTAATAGCTTATGCAAGTATGTCAGGAAATACAGAGAGTATTGCTGATTTAATTAAAGTTAGTTTAGATGCTTTTGATCATGAAGTAGTATTGCAAGAAATGGAAGGCATGGATGCTGAAGAATTATTAGCTTATGATGGAATCATTTTAGGATCTTATACGTGGGGCGATGGTGAATTACCATTTGAAGCGGAAGATTTTCATGATGACTTAGAAAATATAGATTTAGCTGGGAAAAAGGTAGCGGTATTCGGATCGGGTGATACGGCGTATGAACTGTTTTGTGAAGCGGTAACGATATTTGAAGAACGTCTTGTGGAACGCGGTGCAGAGCTTGTACAAGAAGGGCTGAAAATTGAATTAGCTCCAGAAGATGAAGAGGATGTTGAAAAATGCAGTAATTTTGCAATTGCATTTGCTGAGAAGTTCTAAGAATGGGAGTGTCAACGTGGAGACAATGTTAAGTGCAACTGCTATTACAAAGTTAAGAGATGGAAAACTGTTGTTAGCTACTACATATAATGGCTTATTTGTTGAACAAGACGGAGAATGGAAACGAATTTTAAATGGTTTTCAAAAACGAATTAGGGATTTACATAGCGAAGATAATGTAGTTTATGGTGTAGGTGACGAAGGGATTTTTATTCGCAGTATGAATGGTGGAGAGAACTGGACAATTCAGCGTTTTCCAACAAAAGCAACGAGTTGGAATGTATGTAGCACTGTACAAGGAACTGTTGTTGCTCATGGAGAAAAAACGCTGTATCTTTCTCATAATTTCGGTTTGACATGGGAAACTATTCATCCGTTTCTTGAGTATGGCAGTGCGGCACCGTCTATTCGATCATTATTTTTATATAAACATTACTTATTTATTGGTACGAAAATACATGCTAAATATGGTGGTGTTTGGCTCTTTGATTTGAAGACACGTAAATTAAAGAGGATTAAAATTGCGATGAATCAAATGATCTCCGCGTTGACTTTACACAATTCTTATTTAGTAGCGGCAAGTGGATCGTGCAAGGGAGTTAGCGGGAATATTTCTTATTGTAAAATAGATGAAAGTATTGCAAGTGAAAAAATATATTGGCATACATGTCAAAGTGAGCAGAAAGCAAGTAGTTATTTAGACTTAAGTGTAGATCAACATGTTTTATATACAACTTCAACGCAAAATAAGGCGGGGATTAGTAGTGTGTGCCGTGTGCTTCTTGAAGAAGGTATTGTTACAGTATGTGATTCAGTTAAAGGGCACGGATGGCGCATTGTTAATCAAAAAGATGGTTATGTAGTAGCCGGATCAGGTGAATTAAAAGCAATGCAGTGGGAACAAAAAATAATTTAAGAAAAAAACTTTACTTTTATTATATTGATATGATATAGTATATTTAAACCATTTTACTTTTAATAATATAGAGATTTAAATGAGCTGTAACTTCCGAGGAGGATAGCAATGTTAAATCTCCTCAGGGGTTGCAGTTTTTTAATATCTGGCTTATTATTGTAAGGTGGTTGAAAATGAATATGTACATATAGGTACATTGTAGGAGGATTTTTTTCATGCAAAACGGTAAAGTAAAATGGTTTAACTCAGAAAAAGGTTTCGGTTTCATCGAAGTTGAAGGCGGAGAAGACGTATTCGTTCATTTCTCAGCTATCCAAGGCGAAGGCTTCAAAACTTTAGAAGAAGGTCAAGAAGTTACTTTCGAAGTAGAACAAGGTAACCGTGGACCTCAAGCTACTAACGTAAACAAGAAGTAATTTTTGAAAAAAGAAGGGCTCGCCCTTCTTTTTTTTTGCATTTTTATAGATGTCCTCCTACTTACATATTATAACAAGACTGAATTTTCATTCATTTATTCGGAGTATTTTTGTATAAAGTACATGAATAAATAAATACTGAAAATAAAGTGTTTGTGTGAAAAGGAATTTAGAAAGAGGTAAATAAATTGAAAAACGCTACACATTTCATTGTGTTTGATATTGAAAGGAATTTCAGACCGTATAAATCAGAAGATCCATCAGAAATAGTTGATATCGGAGCTGTAAAAATAGAAATAGGTACAATGAAGATAATTGAAGAATTTTCGGAGTTAGTAAAACCAAGTGCACGATTAACTCGTCATACAACAAAATTAACCGGTATTACGAAAAAAGATTTAATGGGTGTAGAAAAATTCCCTCAAATTATAGAGAAATTTATTCAGTTCATCGGCGAAGGTTCTATATTTGTTTCATGGGGAAAAGAAGATTATCGCTTTCTATCTCATGATTGTACATTATATGGTGTTGAATGCCCAAGTATAGAAAAAGAAAATAGAATTGATTTGCAAAAATTTGTTTTCCAAGCATATGAGGAATTGTTTGAACATACGCCAAGTTTACAATTTGCGGTAGAACAGCTCGCTTTAACGTGGGAAGGAAAACAGCACCGTGCTTTAGCAGATGCTGAAAATACAGCAAATATACTTCTTAAAGTATATAGCGAGAGAGATATTAATAAGCGATACAAAAGACATGGTGAACTTGAACTTGTAAAAAACGGAAAACTAACAGAAAAAGCGAAAAAAAAGATGCGAAAATGGGTGTTTAAAGAACTAAAGAAAAATACAGAACGCCCTTTTGAATGGAGTACATTTGAAAGTGGTGACACGTGGGAAAGTATAACGGAAAGATATTATATAAGTGAAAATACAGTAGAACTCCTGAAAAAACATTTTCGTACAGCAGTGAGAAAAGCGGAACGGCAGATTAGGTATTTGGCTGAGATGGAGGAGAATACAGAGGTTAAATGAATTTCTCCTCCACCTCTAACTACATACATGTAATAACAGCGTATTGATATTAAATAGGCATCAACTTGTTGTTGTGATTGTGCATTATAATTGCTTTGGGATTGTTAAGACGTAATAAGAGTTTTAAACCGTATTAATAAAATAAAAATATATATAAAGAAAAGAGTGTAGTTTAATGGAAACAATCTTTAACATTTTAACTGTTTTAGTTTTTGGGATAATATTTACCACACAATTAGCATTAACTACACTTTCTTTCATAGTAAAGAAGAATTGGAAAAAACTTAATATCTCTTTAAGTTGTGGTGTATTAAAGTTTAAAATAGAAGAGTAAGATTGAGTTTTGTACAAGGGAGGTGTGATAGTGGTAGACTTGGATATTAAAGATGTCACAGTAAAGATGCAATTAAACGGTGTCTTTTGGAATGAGGATCGGATTGCTGAAATGAAGGTGACTACAAAAGAAGAGCATTCTGTTATTCTTCGTCTAGTAGTTGATTTAGAAAGTAAAACTATTAGGGCGACGAGTGCGGAAATAGTGAATGGATTCTGCCCTCTGTGCAAACAGAAAAGGGACGAATGTAGTGAACTTAATGACTTGCAAAACAAAATGGAAATTTTAGAAGAAGCCTACGATTGGGTGAGAGAACATCCGGAATATCGTTTTCAATTATCTTTTTACGAGTACAATAAATTTGAGGTAGTAAAGTGAAATTTGCATCTTAACAACTTATAGAAGGACTTGGTCAACTAGAAATATTGAAGTAGATATTTCTAATGGAAATAAGCTTGTATAACAAGGAAGGGATGTATTTGATTCTGCAACAAATGTCATCTTGCATCAAAAAATTTGAAAATAAACATGTTTTATTATAAAGCAGAAAAATCGATTCTTAGTAGAATCGGTTTTTAATATAAACAAAAGAGCGCTTATTAAAAGCGCCCAGTAACAACAGTTATATGGAAGTATTTATCCCGTAAAAGCCCGATTGGTGAGGGTTAATAATTAGTGGGGGATGAACAAAACCCCACTGATTAAAGTTTCACTTTATTCAATACCGCTCGGATCAAACGAATACTGCTGCTTATTCTCAATCCGCTCAATCACATCTTGCAGCTCATCTGGCTTCAGAAACTCAATAGGAGAGAAGCCTTTTTCAAATGTAAGTGTGTCTGCTTCAATCATAAGTACATATCGATCATTTACCTTCGCAATATGTATTTGATCCCCGAAATCAGCAAGCAGGGCCTTCACAGAGATATGATCTGCTTTTAGTTTTAATTCGACTTCAGGAGCATGCTCGACGATTTGAGCAGTTGCTTCCATTACTTCTTCGGTTGAAAATTGTTCCATAATTTCGCGTTTCGGACTGGCAGCCCATACTTCCATCGCTTGGTCGAATTGTTCGCGTTCTTCCGTACCTTCTTCAAATACATCTTCAATTTGGTCGTATACCATGTCCATTACTTGTGTTTTCATAATTTCAGGCATAGAGCGTTCGTATTCGACGAATTTTAAGAAGTCTTCAAAGTAGCGGGCATGTGATGCTTGGTGTATTTTTAGTTCGCCTACTTCAACCATACCTTCTTCAGGCATGTACGGATATTGGATAGATTTCATATTCTTTGTTGTGATGGCCATTTCAACGTTACGAATCAGTGTTGATTCATCAGAAATAGAAGCAACCTTTGGTTCAAAGTCGCATTTCATTACGAATACGAAGGGATCATCAAAGTATTTGCGTAGTTTTGCCTGAGCAATTAAAAATACACCACCACGTACAGCGCTTGTGTCAAGATATGTATAAACGAGAGGTTCGCTCATATCTTTAAAGTTTTCTTTTGTTTCTGCAAAGCGAATACGATTAAAAAGGTTGTAATGAGGGTTTGAATCAAGTTCGTGCCCTTCTTCTACAATAAAGCGACCAATTTTTGTTGGGGCTTGTTCTGTTTTTGCATGACGTTCTACTTTTCGCTTCGATATTTTTAATAACTCACCATTCAAAAATTCTTTTAAGGAACTATCTTCATATTCTTCAGCGTCTAAAGTTTGAAAATGTTTGTAGCGTTTATCAACTGCTTCACCTTTTCCTTCTACTTGTACAACATAAAAGGAAAGATAATTTATTTCAAAATCCATATTTATCACCTTGTTTCATTTCATTAACTCTTATCAGTATAGAGATGGAAAAAACTTTCGTCAATTTATATAAGGAAGGGGAAGCCCCTTCCTTTATATAATCTTTATTTTCTCGATTAAAATCCGTCTTCTAATGCTGCGAATGGAATGTTTAGTCTGTTTTCTACTGTGCGTAAACGTTGGTTTAAGCGGTTTAGTCTACGTGTATGGCGCTCAACTGTATTTTCTAGTTGACGAACTCTTTGTTCAAGCTCATTTACGCGTCTTTCTAATTGACGATTTCCAGTGCCAGGAAAAGAGATTGGAAGTTGGAATTGTCTATTTTGGTCATATGGATTCGTGTGCTCTGCTTGATCTATATAAGATTGATATTGTGTTTGTAAGTCATACTGTGGTTGTTGGTACGCATATTGATTATATGGATCATATGGATTGTAGGGATACATAATAACATCCTCCATTTCTTTAAAATAGGTTGAATTCACCATAATGTATGTGCAAAAGCGGAGTGGTGGCACGGCAAATACCTATTTATGTTGACGGGATTTCTCTTTATCCCGCTATTTGCTGGGCAATAAGACCCCCATGTCAAAATTCAGCAGAAACAAAGAAGGTCGGGATGCCCGTAAAACCCCCACTGATTACAGTTTCACTTTATAAAAAATAGCTTGAGGGTTTTTGATTTGTATTTCTTTTGCTTAATGGTATATACTGGATAAAGGAGAGAGTTTACATAAAAGTTACAATTCTATCAAACTCAAACTTTTATGTAAATATGTATAGACATTTATAAAAGAAAAGAGTAATTTATATAGAGTGAAAAATAACTTGTAACATTTTATAAACATATTGTAAAATGATTGTGACAAAACATACATAAAAATGAAATAAATACATAATAGTGATGTTGGGGAAAGGGAGAGAGTATATTGTTCCGTAAAGTAAAGGGTATATTGGTTGGGGTGTTATGTGTAGCTATAATGAGTGGCTGTGGTGCAAAAGTAAGTGATGTTGCATTGGTAAGTGATATTGGTGGGCATACTGTAGAGGCTAAAGCAGAAGTGCAGGATACTATTAGTTTAGTTGATGGTCGAACTGGTACTGAAGTGAAAAAATTAGATTTATCTAGTTTAGGCTATTTTGAAGATGAAGCGAAATTTAAAAAGTCTGTAACAAAGGTTGTTGGTGAGGTTGGAAAAAGCGTCGACAAAAAAATGGTTCCTTCACGTATAGCACCTGATGGAAGTTGGCAAGAAGGAAAACCTTCTTATGAATTAATGGAAAAAGAATTAGTAGATAAATTGTTAAATGTTGGTATGTGGGATGCTACGTATCAGTTGCCGATCGTGGAGAAAAAACCAGTCGCAACATTAAGTGATGCGCAAGGAAATGGTACGGTAATTGGTAGATATGAAACGAACTTAGGTGGTTCAACAGGTGGCCGTATTGAGAATATTCGTTTGTCAGCAGCGAGCATAAATGGAGTTGTGTTAGCAAAAGGAGACCGTTTCTCTTTTAATTCATTAATCGGTGATACAACACCAGATAAAGGATATCAATTAGGGAAAGAAATAGTTGATGGTAAATTAGTAGATGGATATGGCGGTGGTGTTTGTCAAACATCTTCAACTTTATACAATGCAGCAGATCAAGCTGGCCTGAAAATGGTGGAGAGAACTACACATTCTAAAACGGTAGGTTATGTTCCACAAGGAAGAGATGCTACAATTGCATATCCATATTTAGATTTAGTATTTGAAAATACGAATGATGCACCTGTGAAGCTTTATATGGGCATTCAGGGTGGAAAGCTAGTTGCTGAAGTACATAAAATGAGATAAGAGTTAAAATGCCACCTTTTCTAAAAGTTAGAAAAGGTGGCATTTTTATTATGAAAATAAAAATGCATGTGAATTCTGACTTTTCTTATTTACATAGGATGATTTTAGTTGTATCCTTCATAGTAACGGTTATATGTAATGGGAAAATATAGGGATAAGGAGATGAAGTTATTCATGGTAAAAATTCATCCGAAAACACGTATTGGTCATGTTGAATTTAAAGTGAAAGATTTAGAGCGTCAAATTGCTTTTTATGAGAATGTTGTAGGATTAGAGGTAATTAAGCAAGAGGGGAATAAAGCATATTTATCTGGAAAAGGTGGAAAGAACGCGTTACTTGTTCTTGAAAGGTTAGAGGACGGGGTACTGCAAGAACCGCGTACGACTGGTATATATCATGTAGCCTTTTTAGTTCCGACTCGTGAAGCTTTTGCTTCTGCGCTATTTGGGGTTCTTCGTAATAAAAATGTAATTGACAGCCCGGATGAGCAAGAAGGGCGTTATACATATTCAAATGAAATTTTACCAATTTCAAGGTTTAATAGTGCAAGTGATCATACATATAGCGAAGCTTTTTATTTGCAAGATTTAGAGGGGAATGGTATTGAAATTTATGCAGACCGTCCGCGTGATCAATGGGGAGAAGGGCCAGGAGGAAGTACACCACTTGATTTAAAAGAATTGGCAACACTTGTTGATTATGAGTTTGATGGTTTGCCTGCTAATACTGTCGTTGGGCACGTACATTTACGAATAGCTGATGTAGAGAAATCACATGAATTTTATGTGGAAACAGTAGGTTTTGAAGTACAACAGCGTGAAGAGGATTGCTTATTTATTTCAGCAGGGGGATATCATCACCATATTGGTGCAAATACGTGGAACGGAGTAAACAATCCACACCCACCAGTACATGCAACTGGGCTAAAGGTGTATACGATTGTACTACCGTATAAAGAGGCGTTAGATGAAGTGAAAGAAAGATTAATAGAAAAACAACATGAAATAAATGAAACTACAAATGGGTTTGTGGTGGTAGATCCAAGCGGTATTACAGTACAATTTGAAATAGAAGCAGTGTAAAATAAGCGAGAAAGTGTATAATCACTTTCTCGCTTATTTGTGATTATTCATAGCTCAATCCAATATCTTCTTACTACATTCCCATCTTCCTCAGTGAAATCATGATCACGAAGCCCGCCGTTATGTAAAATCGTTTTTTCAGAAGCGGTATTCACTGCGTCGCAAACGACAAGTACTTTCGTGATGTCTAATTCCTTCGTTTTTTCTAATGATAATGCTAGTAATTTCGTAGCATAACCTTTTCTTCTTTCAGAAGGGCGAATGCCATAACCGATATGACCGCCAGCGTTAAATAGATGTTCAGTTAAACTATGACGTATATTAACAGCTCCGACAATTCTATTATTATTTGTAACGAGCCAATATGTAGAATCTGGTACCCAAGTTTCAGGGATATTTATTCCGTTATGCGCATCGAGAAGTTCTTGAACCATAGCTGGGAAGTTAGCAGGATTTTTTGAGATAACCCACGGGATCATTGTTTCACCGCTATCTTTCCATTCGTTATAGAAATCTAAGTATTCTTCTTGTAAATCAGTAGTAGGTGTAAGTAACGAGACGTTCATTGTTAGTAAGCTCCTTTGTTTATGTAGTATTTATAAAAAATTATGATACAAAATGAAAGCGTTTTCTGAAGTTTCTCAACCTAATTTCATGTAATTCACCTTTTATTTTTTAGAAAATTAGTGAAGGTTTAAAATTAGAAGTTATTTATTTTATGTTAATATTTTAAATATTAACATAAAACGGCCGGAGTATTAAGTGTATTTTAGTGGTATTCCTTCATGTTGATAAATGGATGTTTGTGATATTTTTTGTTTTATCTATCTATAATGAATGAAAGGGGGAAGTGCCCGTGAGTGTAGATTTTGATTTTATTATACGAATCGGTGTTGCTGGCTTGTTAGGAGCAATGATTGGTATTGAAAGAGAAATTCGATCGAAAGAAGCTGGATTAAAGACTCATTTCCTCGTAGCGGTAGGAAGTGCGTTAATAATGGTTGTTTCGAAATATGCCTTTTCAGATATTGTGTTTGAAGAGCATATGTCTCTAGACCCAAGTCGTATTGCAGCACAAGTCGTTAGTGGAGTTGGTTTTTTAGGTGCAGGCACAATTATTATTCAAAAGCAGGCGGTGAAAGGATTAACGACCGCGGCTGGTTTATGGGCTACTGCCGGTATAGGATTAGCAATTGGAGCGGGAATGTATGTAGTAGGCATTGGAGCGACGATTCTCGTTTTAATTGGTTTAGAAATTGTAAGTCGTATTTTTAAGGTGCAATTTTTATTTCCACAAAATATAACAGTGCAAATGTTTGTAAATAAACATGAAGCGATACAACAAATATTAGAAACACTACAAGTGAAAGGCATCCCAATACTCTCATATGAGGTGGAAGCTTCACAGCAAGGTACAGAAACTGTTTATAAGGTAGGAATGCAACTGAAAAATATATCGTCAGAAGAAAAGAATGAGTTTATTCAGCATATGCAAACATTACCGGAAGTTACGTTTATAAAGTTAAAATCATAGTGTTGAAAACGAGGATAGATGTAGCAGAAATTTTGCTATTATCTATCTTTTTTTGATATAAAATGCACGGAAAGTCAAGCGTTAATTTTACATGGAATGGATACATGTGTGAACGTTACCTTATTTTTTTCTCAATACAGGACAAAAAGTAAAAATAGTAAAATAATGGAGCGGGACACTAAAAATGTAAGGTAGGGGAGAGCATGAAAGGCTATTCAAAGAAAATGTTAGTAGGGGTAAGTTTTGCTAGTTTAATGTTAGGGAGTTTTCAAGGGGGAAGTTTGGCAGAAGATACTAAGGGAGAGCAAGTTTCTTATCGAAATGTGCTCAAAATGGAGCCAGTCGGTGTACAACTACCAGTACAAGAATTAGCTCATTCATCGAAAGTGCTCGAAAGCAAGTCTTTTGAGAAAAGGCTACAATTTGCCGATTTATCACAAAGACCACCTGAGGTGAAAAAAGAAAGTAAGCAATTAGCTGTAGCGAAAACTTATACAATTGCTGAATTAAATCAATTAAGCAATCAGCAGTTAGTAGATTTACTTGTAACAATTGATTGGGAGCAAATTACGGGGCTATTTCAGTTTAATACAGACAGTCTAGCATTCTATCAAAATGATAGTAGGATGCAGGCGATTATTGATAAATTGAAGCAGCAAGGACAAGCCTATACGAAGGATGATTCAAAAGGGATTGAGACATTAGTGGAGGTATTACGTTCAGGATTTTATTTAGGATTTTATAATTCGGAACTTAGTAAATTAAATGAACGGAGTTATCATGATAAATGCTTACCTGCATTAAAAGCGATAGCTAACAATTCAAATTTCAAGCTGGGTACATTAGAGCAAAATAGAGTGGTATCATCATACGGAAAGTTAATAGGAAACGCTTCGAGTGATGTGGAAACGATAACATCAGCTGCAAAGATTTTTAAACAATATAATGATAATTTTTCTACATTAGTAGATAATCTTTCAGCTGGAAATGCTATTTACGATATTATGCAAGGTGTTGATTACGATATTCAATCGTATTTGTACGATACGAGGAAAGCACCGAAAGATACAGTATGGTATCAGAAAATAGATAGTTATATTAATGAATTAAGTCGTTTTGCATTAATGGGAACGATTACAGCAAAAACCGGTTGGCTTATTAATAATGGCATTTATTATACAGGTAGACTCGGTACGTTCCATAGTACAGGAACGAAAGGGTTACAAGTTGTAACAGATGCGATGAAAATATATCCATATTTAGGGGAGCAATATTTCGTAGCTGCTGAGCAAATTGCAACGAATTATGGCGGGAAAGATGCAAATGGTAAAGTGGTGAATTTAGATCAAATAAGAGAAGATGGAAAGAAAAAATATTTGCCAAAAACGTATACGTTTGATGATGGGGCAATTGTTTTAAAAGCTGGAGATAAAGTGACAGAAGAAAAAGTAAAACGTTTATATTGGGCGGCAAAAGAAGTGAAGGCACAATTCCATCGTACGGTTGAAAGTGATCAACCTTTAGAAAAAGGAAATCCTGATGATGTATTAACGATGGTTATTTATAATAGCCCAGCGGAATATCAATTTAATCGTCAATTGTACGGATATGAAACGAATAACGGTGGTCTTTATATAGAAGGAACAGGTACGTTCTTTACTTATGAGCGTACGCCAGAAGAAAGTATTTATAGTTTAGAAGAATTATTCCGGCACGAGTTCACGCATTATTTACAAGGTAGATATGAAGTACCAGGGTTATGGGGACAAGGAAAAATATATGAAAATGAAAGATTATCTTGGTTTGAAGAAGGAAATGCTGAATTTTTTGCAGGGGCAACGAGAACGGATAATGTTGTACCGAGAAAGAGTATTATAGGAGGGTTATCTTCAAACCCAGCAGAGCGTTATACGGCAGAGCGAACGTTAAATGCAAAGTATGGAACGTGGGATTTCTATAATTATTCCTTTGCTTTACAATCGTATATGTACAATAAGAGATATGATATGTTTGATAAAATACATGATCTTATTAGGAAAAATGATGTAACAGCATATGATGCATATCGCTCTACATTAAGTAAAGATGCGAATTTAAATAAAGAATATCAAGACTATATGCAAATGTTAGTTGATAATCGTGAGAAATATAATGTGCCATTAGTATCAGACGATTATTTAGCGAATCATGCATCGAAGCCAGTTTCAGATATTGCAGCAGAAATAACAGCGGAAGCAAAATTGAAAAATGTATCAGTGAAGAAAAATAAATCACAGTTCTTTAATGCATTCACACTACAAGGAACATATACAGGAACTGCAGCAAAAGGAGAATATGAAGATTGGAAAACAATTACACAAAACGTTAATGATACGTTAAAACGTTTAATTGCAAAGGAATGGACAGGCTATAAAACAGTAACAGCATACTTCGTAAATTATCGCGTGAATGCATCAGGACAATTTGAATATGATGTTGTGTTCCATGGTATTAATACGGAAGAAGGGGCAGAGAATAAAGCACCAGTTGCGGTTATAAACGGTCCGTATAGTGGAAATGTAAATGAAGCAATTTCATTTACAAGCAACGGATCAAAAGATGAAGATGGGAAAATTATTTCATATAAATGGGAGTTTGGTGATGGAGCAGTAAGTAATGAGCAAAATCCAACTCACGTATATACAAAAGAAGGAACGTATACGGCTAAATTAACAGTAACAGACGATAAAGGAGCAACTAATACTAATACTGCTACAGCGACTGTAGCTGTTCAAAAGAAAGAAGATAACAGTGTAGAAAAAGAACCGAATAACTCATTCCAAACAGCAAACAAACTGCAGTTAAATCAAGTTTTACGTGCTAGTTTAGGAAATGGCGATACAAGTGACTTCTTTGAAATTAATGTGGAGAATGCTAAAAACCTTCAAATTAACGTAACGAATGAAAATAATATCGGAATGAACTGGGTACTTTATTCTGAAGCAGATTTAAATAATTATGTTACGTATGCTCAGCAACAAGGGAATAAACTAGTAGGTAGTTACTACACATATCCATGGAAGTATTATTTACATGTGTATCAGTATGGTGGTGGAACAGGGAATTATACGGTGGAAGTGAAGTAGTAAAAAGGGAGTTGTCTTTTTCAATGAATGGCACAAGGTCTGTACTTTAATGAAAAAACAACTGCAGGAAATGTCCCTAATGATAATAACAAATTAAGTATCGCGAGATATTATATTTACATTAAACAAATCTAATCAGTAAATGAGATAAAATCGATGAACTAGTATTTCATCACGATGTAAGAAAAGTTATAAATATTAAGTGTTTTTAATTGAATTAAACTAAAGGATCAGAGTATATCTGTAACAATAGATATACTCTGATCCTTTTATGTAATTAACTAAATAGAAAATTGTTATCACGTTAGCAAGGGATACTAATAGAAAAACGTGTCCCTTTACCTAATTCACTCTCTATCTCTATATCTCCGTTTAATTCTCTAATAATACTATAAGCAATCATAGTACCAAGCCCAGTTCCTTTTTCTGTTGTTGAATAGAATGGCAAAGCAATTCGTTTTATTTGTTGAGATGACATCCCAATTCCTGAATCAATAATATCAATTATGATATTTTCTTTTACTTTTTGTATATTTATTTGTAATAATCCACCATTTTTCATAGCCTCAATTCCGTTTTGGATGATGTTGTTTAGACAGAGTTTGAATTTTTCGGGGTCCCCATTTATATAAAAGGAATCTGTACTATTTTGTTTGATTTCAACTTTGTATGACAGAGCGAGTGGTGAAATAGTATCTTTCACCTGATTTAAAATGTGATTAATATCTATTTTCTCTTTTAGGGTGTTCTGTGGTTTGGTTAAAG
The DNA here is from genome assembly GCF_022663635.1 of Bacillus cereus group sp. BfR-BA-01356. NCBI lineage: Bacteria > Bacillati > Bacillota > Bacilli > Caryophanales > Bacillaceae > Bacillus > Bacillus cereus group sp. BfR-BA-01356. The sequence goes on from NZ_JAKUFX010000003.1 coordinate 21,352, forward strand.
ATAAATAGTTATTAATAGTAGATTGTATTTGCTGCATTTCAATTAACATGATTTCTAAGTATTGCCCCTGAGATAGCTTAGAGGCATGTTTTTCATTTAATAATTGAGTGAATCCATGTACCGTGGTTAGTGGGTTGTGGATTTCGTGTGCAATTGACGCTGCTAGTTCGCTAGCTATATAAAATTTTTCAGCCCGTTGCAGTTTTTCTTTCATTTTATATTTCTCAATCATTTCCTCTATAAAATAAACTGATAATAATACTGTGAAAATATTAATGACTATATAATTTAATAAAAATTCTATGAGAGTAGAGTCTATTTTACCTCCTGTATTTATTTGAGTTACAATACCGCAAATAGAAAGTGAAGCTGTACATACTAAAATAAGAAGTAAGCTTAATAATATCTTTTTTTCTTTAAAATACATAGGTAATAAGTAACGAAAGAGCATTGTTATACCCAAAATAATAGTGAAGATAATAAATGATGGAAGAACGCCATTTCCGCCTAAGTAAAACCGGTAAGAAAGATATAAAATTCCTATAAAAACAATGTTTTTTGTATTTCCATATAGAAAAACTAATATAATAGGAATAAAACGTAAATCATAAATAAATCCCACATGTAAATGAAAAGGAAAAGTCATACAAAAAATAATAGCAATGGAGGAAAGGATAGAAAATAACATATTATTACATGTTATTTTTTCTTTAAACTCTAGCCAGAGTACGTGATAGCTAAGGATACAAATTATTATAATAAAGGTATTTAATAAAAGAGTAGAAATTCCCATAGTTTTGCATCTCCGATAGTTTGTAAGTAGAATTATGTATGAGTTGGACAAAGATGTTTAGTATTAGTAGACTTTTTATCTAAAAAGGAAGGGTACTTGAAAAGTGCTGTTATATTACTCGTATTAAAATCGATAAGGAAAATAGAAAAAATAATAGATAAAAAATCTATTTAAATTCATGTGCATATGAAATTATAAACTAACTTTTGTATAGGTAAAATTGGGATTGAGTTACTGATAAAATAAGGTTCTTTAAGTATGAATATTCTGTGAAAATGATATGTGTGGTGACTCCTGTTTTGTAGCCTTCGTTATATTAACATGGAATATATCAAATTACAAAGTGAAATTTTAGAAAAATTTTATTAGTACATTTTATCTGAAATAGAAATGCTATTTATTTGAGTATTTTGGTACTTCCTCGTATAAAACTTTGTTAGAAAAAGATTTTAAAATTTATAAGTTTTTTATGAAGTGTAATATTGTAGCTTTATCTATGTGGCTTTCTCAATAACTATTAAGGCGGAAAGTTAAAATATATAGGTTTATAGATATGAATTATTACATAAAAACGCACTTAAAAAAGGATGTATGATGGTAATAGAATACAAACATCAAGGGGGAACTTAAAATGAAGTTAAATAAACTAGTGCTTAGTTGTGGAGTAGTTTCAGCATTAACACTTGGTGTGTTAGGGAATAATACTTATGCTGAAGAAGTACACAAAACGAATGATCCAATTCATGTAGTTGAACATGTTTCTGCAGACTTATTATTAACCCAAACAATGGATTATAGTGGCGAGGCTGTAACTTCTTTCGTATATGATGGGAGTACTGACTTAAGCTTTTCTATGAAAAATAATGGTCAAAATACAATGGGATATAGTGTAAAAGGTCCAAATACAGAGCTAATTGTTGGTGGTTATATAAAACCTGGAGAACAACAAATTAATGTTACAAATGTACGGAATGCTTTATCTCCATTGCCGAATGGAACATATAAAATTTACGTTTCAAATGATGATGGTTCTAAGGGGCAATTCCAAGTTTCAGTAAGATCTATGAATTAAATTTAAAACGCTTTGTTTTTAAGTTAATTTAATCTTTACTTATTGGAAAGAAGCTAAAGTGAATTGAGAATTACCGATAAAAATGAAAACGAGCACCTTATCTAATTGTGAGAGGGTGTTCGTTTTTTGCTATTAAACAGAAAATAATTATAAATATATTTTGAAATTCCCATTGCTAACCTACTAGATTGTGTCAACTAGAGAATGTCTACTATAAAACATATTAAAATAAAGATGATGTAACATTCCGCTAAATTATATGGGGAAATAGAAAAACCACCCTTATATGAGTGGTTTTAGTAATTATTTTTAGGTTATACATTTAAAATTAGGCTAAGTTATAGAAATAATAAACATTTAATCCGTTGTTATTATTTTGGTTCTGGATAATGATTGTAGTATGAGATTCTAATAAATTCTTGATAGACATTTGTTAATTTTGCATCTCTAAGAGCATCGTTGAATTTTTGCATACGTACACTCCCTTGAGCGTAGCCTCCACCTGGAGTATAAGGGTTTCTTGCTTCAAAGTCATCCAAAAATACTTTTAATTTTTTATAGTCTTGAGATTGATAGAAAGCCACGGCCTCTTCAGGAGTGACATCAAAGTAAGAGGATGACGTTGAGTTATAAGAAGCTGCTTGAGCAGTAGGTGCCTCTAGCATAGTTGCAGCTCCACCGAACATAGTAAGCGCCATAGAAGATACAATAATTTTTTTAAACATAATAAAACCTCCATGTAGAATATTGGATTAATAGTAACCCTGTAATCATTATAGTTACAGTGAAAATGATTATCAAATGCAATATTGCATAATATATTCCGCTATTTTGGGGCAGTAAGACTCCCGCCCAAAAATTCAATGAAAGCAAGGAAGTTAGATGGGAATCGGGAGGATTAAAGTTTCACTTTATTCTTTGAACGAGAAGTCACCTTTATATTTAAATGGAGGAGTGTAATAGATTAGAAGAGGTGTATAAGTTACTCAGGTTAACAAGAAAATGAAGAAGATATTTTTAATAGGGGAAAGCTTAATAACTGGAGTAAAGGAATTGCTATTTATATATTTAACATACATATTTGTCTTTTAAATTGTAGGCGTGTTTTAGAATTTGTATATAGTAAATTCGTTAAAAAACTTGATAAATAATAAAATGTGTAAATTTTTTGACTATTTTATTAAAATTATTTAATATTTGTAATTTATTGTTTTATAATGATAATTGGGTCGATCGTGAATGTTTTAGATATTGCGATATATACTCGGATTAATTTATTCTAGGGAGGTTACAAAATTGGGTAAGAGAGTTATTATAAGAGTTTTTACATTATTATCAGTACTGGCATTATTCCTTAATGTATTTTTACCTAGGGCTAGTGCAGAGGTTATGACGCATGAGAAATATTCAATGGACTGGAGTTATAGTAATAGTCTAGGTAAGTACATTCGCACTGAAATGATTAAAAATTCAAGTGGTCAAATTGCTTATTGCTTAACCCTTGGATTAAAATCACCAAATGGTGAAGATCTTCCTGAAATGGGGAAAACAGATAATGTAGTATATAGAGTCTTATTAAATGGTTTCCCGCAAAAAAGTGCTGAACAGCTGGGAGTAGCTAATAAAAATGAAGCGCATTATGCAACGCAACTTGCGGTTTGGAATGCATTAGGTCAACTCGATGTAAATGAATTAAAACATGAGAATAAAAATGTTGAAAAAGCAGCTAAGGCTATTATTAGTAATGCTAATAATAGTGAAGAGACTCAAGATGTTTTTATGAATGTGATTCCTGCTGAAAAGCAAAAAGCAGAATTAAAGGGTGAATTCTTCGAAACAAATCTATATTCAGTACAAACAAATGCTAAGAGTGGTTCTTATAAGGTAGTAGCGAAAAATGCACCTAATGGAGTTAGAATTGTTAGTGAAAGTGGAGAAGTGAAAGATCAGCTTTCAGTTGGAGAAAAATTTCGTATCCAAATTCCTAAGAATACAAAAACGGGTGAATTTAATTTAAGTGTTGCTGCTAATTTAACTAAAGTTCAAGCAATTGCTTACCGTGGTACGGATATTGTTCAGAATGCTACAGTACTATTAGAGAGAAATGAAGAAAAGCTTAGTAGTGATCTTGCAGTAAATTGGGAAGCAGCTGGTTCTTTAAAAATTAAAAAGGTTGGAGAAAATGAAGAAGTTTTAGCTGGTGCAGTATTTGAGGTCTTTAATGCAAATAATGAATCAGTCGGAAAAATCACGACTGGTGCTGATGGTATGGCAGAATTAAACAACTTACCAATTGGTACTTACACATTAAAAGAAATTAAAGCACCAACAGGCTATGTTTCAGATGATAAACCACAAACTATTGAAGTTAAGACAGGAGAAACAGGAGCTGTCCAAATAGTAAATAACAAAGTAAAAGGTAGCATCGAAATTAAAAAGCTTAGTGATTCAGGAAAGATTTTACCAAATGTTGAATTCACAGTCTTCACTGAAGATGGAAAAGAAGTGAAAAAAGTAGTAACAAAAGAAAATGGAATTGCAAACGTTGAAGGTCTTACGTATGGTAAATATTATTTCTTAGAGACAAAAACACCTAATGGATATATTGGAAATAAAACAAAGTATCCTTTTGAAATTAAAGAGCACAATAAAACACTTACTTTTACAGTGGAAAATACCGAAGTGAAAGGTAGTGTAAAATTACTAAAAGTAGATAATGAAGATATTAGTAAAAAATTAGAAGGTGCAGTATTTGAATTGAAAGATGAAAGTGGAAAAGTAGTTGGGGAATATAAGACAGATAAAAATGGTGAGATTAACGTCAAAGATTTAGCGTATGGTAAATATTCATTTGTAGAAAAGGCTTCTCCAAATGGTTACGTTCTTGTTAAAGAACCGATTATGTTCGAAATAAAGGAACATGGAAAGATTATTGAGCTATTGGCAGTTAATCATCTTATCAAAGGTGATCTAGAAATTACAAAGGTAGATGTAGCTGATGGAAATAACAAGCTTCCAAATGCAGAATTTACGATTTATAACGAAGCAGGAAAAGAAGTAGTAAAAGGAAAAACAGACGATAAAGGAATCGCTAAATTTGAAAAGTTACCATTTGGAAAATACACATATAAAGAAACTGTTGCACCAAAAGGTTATGTATTAAATGAAGAAACGTTCTCTTTTGAAATTAAAGAGAATGGTCAAATCATTAAACACATTGTCAAAGATGAAAAGATTCCTTCAATAAAAACAACAGCTACTGATAAAACAGATGGTACAAAAGAAATGCACACGTCTAAGTCTGTAACAATCCAAGATAAAGTGGAATACAAAGACCTACAAGTAGGTAAAGAGTACACTTTAAAAGGTAAATTAATGAATAAAGAGACTAATAAACCATTAGTTGTAAATGGTAAAGAAGTAACTGCTGAAACGAAGTTTACACCAAAAGAAGCAAATGGTTCTATTACACTAGATTTCACTTTTGATGCAACTGGTTTAGAAGAAAAAGAAGTAGTAGTATTCGAAGAGTTACTGAAAGACGGAAAAGTTGTTACGACACATGCTGATATCAATGATAAAGGTCAAACAGTTAAGTTCGTTAAGCCATCAGTAAAAACGACAGCAACAAACAAAGCTGATGGTTCTAAAGAGTTAGACGCTTCTAAATCTGTAACAATCCAAGATAAAGTGAAATACAAAGACTTAATCGCGGGTAAAGAGTATGTTGTAAAAGGTAAACTGATGGATAAAGCAACAAACAAGCCATTATTAGTTGAGGGTAAAGAAGTAACAGTAGAATCTAAGTTTATTGCTAAAGAGAAGAATGGTTCTATCACACTAGATTTCACATTTAATGCTTCTGCATTACAAGGTAAAGAAGTAGTAGTATTTGAAGAACTGTATCAAGATAATATATTAGTAGCTATTCACGCTGAAATTGAAGATAAGGGACAAACAGTGAAATTTAAAGAGGTAAAGCCGGAACAACCTAAACCAGAACAGCCAAATTCAGATAAAAATACGCCAACACCAGAGCAACCTAACGAGCAAGTAAAAGAACAACCACAACCTAAGAAAGAAATTCAATCTAAAATTGGATGGTTACCGCAAACAGGTACTAATCTTACAAGTTGGTTCTCTATGGCTGCAGGAGCATTACTGTTAATTGTTGGTGGAGTGATTTTCTTAAAACGTAAAAATGCATAGAAATTAAAAAATAAGCACATCTGTTTTTATAACAAGATGTGCTTATTTTTATCATTTTAGCCAAGAAGACTCCTATATTTAAGCGTGAATGGCATTTAAAATAGCAACTTTATTTGTAGTAAACAATACATAATTTTGTTTTACTGTTTTAATTAAAATACGGTCTGTTTTCCCATAAGATGTTCCAATACGTATTACATCTACTTCTTCAACACCAGCATAGGTAGCATCTTCGGTAACCTCAATCACATCACGTAATGGAATTGTAATCTCCGCCAATTGCCATGAAATAATTAATTCTTCATTTGTTTTTTTTACATTAATGCCTAGCATTATACCAAGACCCTTCAATAATAATATGCTACACTTCTAATCTTATTATATAAATTTTTAGATTGTTTATCTATATATAGGAATAGAATTTATTTCTATTTGTGAGCATCTTAATGATGTCAAACAAATAGAAGGATATACATTCTTTCTGTTAAGAACTATATAAACAAAAGCAGACCTTAGAAGAATATATGAATCTATGAAAATAGAATTGAAGAATTAAACTGGCTAGCAATAGAAGTGAGATTGTAAAAGGTAGGGGATATAAATTAAGGTGTTTTTTAATTTCATTGGTGAGGAGGGAAGGTATCCCTCTTCTTTTTTCGTTCCTTGTAAAATTTGAGGATGTCCTAAGGGAGTGAAAAGATGGATTGTGTGGGTGTATTAATAAAGGCCACTTTCGGTGACTTCTAGAGATGTTTTTTGGGGGAATACAATATTATAAGTTGTAGTATTCATTGCAGCAATTGACTATATTATAGGAGCATTCACGTTGGGATATAACAGAGAATTATAGAGTAAAGTGGGATTCAAAAGCATTGTTAAAAATGTGGTTGTTATAAGTTATTCTCCTATCAAAATAATTAGTCTTTGCTCAAAATTTAAGACTGCTATTTTATTATATCAAGTAACTGTTTATATTATTTAATAATTACTTGGTTTACTATTAAGGTGGTTATCTTACAAAAGTGTAAGGTTATTTTAATTGACACTCGTATGTATAAGTAACTATACTGGTTACACAATGTTGGTGAGTATATTTAATAATCTCTATCTATAAGTGTGTGTCCGAGGATTATTTTGGAGTAATAGTTCTATTTTAAATTCATTATCTGCTATATAGTAATACGAACAATTTAATCTATTCTTTATTCAAGGTCGTATTATTTAAAGATTAATTATAAATGATATATTTACCAAATTGTAATAACTTGATAGAGGTGTTACATTTTGAAATACAAATTAATTGCTACAGGAATTCTTGCTGGAAGTCTATTATCCTACTCATCTAATACATTTGCAAATACTCATAAGTTCCCAGATGTTCCTGCATGGGCGGACAAATCCGTTAATTATTTAGTTGATAAACAGGTATTGAATGGCTATCCAGACGGAACTTTCGGTTCAAATGACTCATTAGACAGAGCTTCGGCTACAAAAATTATGACAAAAGTTTTAGGTCTACAAATTGACTCTAATGCAAAACCATCATTTACAGATTCACAAAACCACTGGGCGACTCCGTATATTGCTGCTGCTGAAAAAGCTGGTATTGTTAAAGGTGAGGGTAATGGAATCTTCAATCCATCCGGAAAAGTAACTCGCGCTGCTATGGCTACGATGCTAGTAAATGCATATAAACTACAAAGCACACCAAATCATAATGAGCAGGTTAAATTTGAAGATTTAAAAGGGCATTGGGGAGAAAAATATGCCAATATTTTAATCGGTTTGAAAATTTCCAATGGTACTGAGAACGGTTGGCAACCAAATAGATTTATAACACGTGCTGAAGCTGCTCAACTTACTGCAAAAACAGATATGATGCAACATCGTCAAAAAAACCCATTAGAAAGCAAAACAATTATTATTGATCCTGGACATGGTGGCGAAGATCCTGGGAAATCCACAAAGGGATTACCTGAAAGTAAGATTGTACTAGACACTTCTTTACGTCTACAACAATTACTTGAAAAGCATACACCATTTACAGTTTTATTAACTCGTCAATCTGATAATAGACCAGGACATGATCAAAAAAGTTCTTTACAGGAACGTGTTAAATTTGCTAAGAAAAATCGGGGTGATATCTTTATAAGCGTACATGCAAATGCTTTTAATGGTAATGCAAAAGGGACAGAAACATATTACTATAAATCTTCTAAATCTGAAAAAACAAATCCTCATGTGGAAGAAAGTCGTGTTTTAGCGGAAAAAATTCAAACACGTTTAGTAGAGGCACTTCAAACACGAGACAGAGGAGTTAAACATGGAGACCTTCATGTTATAAGGGAAAATGACATGCCAGCTGTGTTGACGGAACTGGCATTTATAGATAATGGTATTGATTACAGTAAATTATCTACGGAAAATGGCAGACAAATTGCAGCAGAAGCCATTTATGAAGGAATTTTAGATTATTATGAATGGAAAGGAAATAATGTATCTGAATATAGGCTGTAATAAGTAATTGAAAATATAGTAATTCTCGAAATGAAGAATTCTATAATTTTTTTAAAATTGTTGTTTAAATCGTTATTTTATGTTTTAATAATGTTGATAATAGTTATCAATAATAGTGAGAGGAAGATTAGTGAAATATGTGTTTTTAGTTAGTGTCATAAAAGTTAATGAATTTCTATATTGTATGGCTATGAATATATCTCTATTTTTGTGAACTAGAAATAATATATTTATATCTTTTAAATGTTTAAGAAGGAGTGGCTGTCTGTATGAAAAAAGCAAAAGAAATAGCTAAATGCGTTGCGGTAGCGTCCGTTATTATGTCTGGATCATTTGGTTTACAAGCAACATCTGCATTTGCAGATTCTAAAGGAACTGTAGAAAATCTTCAAAATGGTGGGAAGGTCTATAATAGTTTTAAAACTACTTATGACATGAAGCAAAATATCAAAAATTCAATAAAGGTTTCTTTTATTGAGGATCCTTACGCAGATAAAAAGATTGCAATTGTTACCACTGATGGTAGTAATATAGATGCTAAATATACAATTAATAGCGGATACTATAACGCAGGTTTAAAATGGCCATCAGCCTATCATACTGAAGCAGAAATAACAAGTGGTGATAGTGCTCAATTCCATAAAGCTGCCCCAGTTAATACAATGACTTCAGCAAAGGTCACTTCGGAGGTAGGGTATACACTTGGTGGAAGTGTTAAAGTAGGAGTAAATGATAAAGGGCCAAATGCCGATGCAAGTATCACAGGTAGCTTTGCTTGGAAAGAAAGTGTATCTTATGATCAAGTAGATTATAAAACGGTATTAGAGACTCACACAGATAAAAAATTAAATTGGAAAGTAGGATTCCAATCATTTAACTTCCCAGAGTGGGGAATTTATAATCGTGATTCATTCAATACTTTCTATGGTAATCAACTATTTATGAAATCACGTAGTTATAATGAAGGAACGAATAATTTTGTTTCAAAAGATACAGTACCAGCTTTAACAGGATATGGTTTTTCTCCAAACGTAGTAGCGGTTATTACTGCTGATAAAACAGAAACTACATCAGATTTAAAAATAACAAATCGTAGAATTTCAGATCAGTACAATATCGAATGGGTAAGTTCAAAATGGTGGGGAACAAATAATAAAGATACATATAATGAATTCTTTACGAACCACTATAAATTAGACTGGAAAAACCATCAAGTTACTCTTGATAACCAAAAAGCCCTTGAAGAACAAATGAATAGTATCAACAGCGTGAATGATAAACTTAACAAAGGAAAAGGGAAATTATCTCTTTCAATGAATGGAAATCAACTTAAAGCTACATCTAGCAATGCTGGTTATGGTATCAGTTACGAAGATAAAGATTGGGGTATCTTTGTAAATGGTGAAAAGGTCTATACTTTTAATGAAAAATCAACTGTAGGCAATATCTCTAATGATATTAACAAATTAAACATTAAAGGACCTTATATCGAGATTAAACAGATCTAGTCAGTAAATGATGGCCGATTGATGGATAATTATCTCATCAATATACGAGTTTATTTTAAATCTGTATAATGTAATGAAAGGACCAAAGTTTATCTATAAAATAGATAAACTTTGGTCCTTATTATTTTTTTGTTTGCACACGAAGTTAAGATAATATTAGATGTTTTTTGTCCAGACTTTCACTCGATTAGAAAAGAGCGTAAAGTATTTGAAAGCTATTGACATTACGCAAGGGGATATTGTTTAAAGTAATCAGAACTTCATCGGTTGTTAAGTTACCACTTTAAATATATAATTAAATTTCATTAAAAAGATACTCTATTCAAAGTCCTTATTGGGCTTTTGAAGTGAAATATATACTATTTGAGGTGTGTGAAATGGGGAAATCTCGAGAGCAGACGATGGAAAATATTTTAAAGGCTGCTAAGAAAAAATTTGGAGAGCGTGGCTACGAAGGTACGAGCATACAAGAAATTGCAAAAGAAGCGAAAGTGAATGTTGCTATGGCCTCTTACTATTTTAACGGGAAAGAAAACCTATATTATGAGGTGTTTAAGAAATATGGTCTTGCTAATGAGCTACCCAATTTTCTTGAGAAGAATCAATTTAATCCTATCAATGCCCTTAGAGACTATTTAACGGTTTTTACTACACATATAAAAGAGAACCCTGAAATTGGATCATTGGCATATGAGGAGATTATTAAGGAAAGTGCACGATTAGAAAAGATTAAACCGTATTTCATAGGTAATTTTGAACAGTTAAAAGAAATATTACAGGAGGGTGAAAAGCAAGGAGTTTTTCATTTCTTCTCCATAAATCATACGATACATTGGATCACTTCTATTGTTTTATTTCCAAAGTTTAAAAAGTTTATTGATTCTTTAGGGCCAAATGAAACGAATGATACAAATCATGAATGGATGCCAGAAGACTTAGTGGACAGGATTATTACTGCATTAACAGATAAACCTAAAGTGTAAAATTATAAAGAAGTATAATGTATTCTTTTTATTGAAAAAATACAAACCTTTTGGAAGTGAACCTAGTAGTATTAATTTATAGATTTATATACTTTTATGAAAATAAATGAAGTAAATTCAATTTAATCTTATTTATCTTATAGGGATTATAAGTTATACTAAAAGTAGGTACAAAATGTACCATTTGAAAAAGAGTGCATTGCAAAAAGGAATCCGTAAAGGATTCCTTTTTTTGTTTCTTTGAAAATGAAGCAATGTTCTAATAATTAGCAGTCCTTTTTGCATGGACTTACTGAGGTTATAATGAGAAGAAAAAGAACCCTATAGGGTTCTTTTTCAAGGCATATTAACAGTAAGGAGAATCATGAAATGCTACTTCAAATCTTTATTAGGGGAAAGATTTTGAAAAAGCTTAACATGTATTTATTTTTACATAAATGTAAGATGTAGTAAATTGATAATATTTATACTTACTATTACTAATATTCAATTAAGATAGTTAATACTATTTATATAGTGTTAACTGGTGTATAGTACAGTATAGATTTAGAAATTTAATATTAGATTACATTTGTTAAAAAAGTTAATAGATATATTATTTCAAATTCTAACTAACATTTAAACAATTTTAATTGAAATTGGTTGTGTATTAACCCTTATAAGCCAATAAAAGTAAATAAAATAAATAAAGACCCTGTAATAAATACAGGGCCGGATACAGGGTTAAGGGAACGCATAGTTTCTTAATATCATAGTAGCATATATTCTTTGTATAGCTACATGAGGATTTTGACAGAATTAAGAACAAGACAGAAAATCTGTAGGAAAGCAAATATAGTGCTGGAAATGTGATTTTAAATTAAGCTATAGGTATATTGAAATGGATGAAAACTCTTGAGTACCATGATTAAATTGCCTTTAATTATGAGGTTTAGGTTAGAGGGATAATTGGATCTTACTGAAAAGAAAAAATGTTTTTTAGATTAAAAGAAGAAAAGACACCTTTTGGGTGTCTTTTCTTTAAGTAAACAGTTCACATATTGCTGAATTAGATACGAAACTATAATTCGACTACGAAGTAAATCCTAACATAATCTGAACAGAAAAAATATGTAATATTACATTTTTAGTTTTTAATTATTTTATTCAATATAGAGAAGCAACGTAAATAAAAGGGCATGCAGTCGTATCTGCAGCCCTTTTTAGGAGGAATTCAAGACACCATTAGGACACGTATTGGTAAACAGGTTCAAAAATAGTATGTGTGAAAAGAAAAAGTCCTATACCAAAAGTAGACAGGACCTTATCTTTTTTACATTTTAAAAAATGAAATTCTGTCCTTTTGAAATCAGTACAGCACACACTTGGTTTGAAATGAAATTAGAAAAAGTATACATGAAAATGGCAGACAACTATTTTGTTGCCTGCCGGTGCCAGTGGGTTGAATGAGTTAGTCAATTCAATAAATTGTGCTATCCCATTACCAGAAGAGTGAAGCCGCTAGTTCAAACGGCTTAGACATAGTTTGTCTAATAAAGAAAAAATTATGAGTAGAAATTTTGTTTGCTCTATATGAAAAGATAAATAGATATTCATCAGACAAGGATAATTTAGCATATCTTGAATAGGGTGTAGGAACGAATTAAAGAAAGGGATATTTGTTTAGGAAGGGACTGACTCAGGAGTGGGACTTTCGGACAGGGTTTGGGGAGCGGTGATTGCCTTTGGCATTGCGACTAATATCGTTGCTTGTATAATGGCAGTATACATTCAAAAATATGAGCTAATGATAAATCATCTTACAAATATTTTATTTTTAATAATTATCTCTTTAACGTTTATAAAGATGAAAATTAACAGATGGGTGGCTTTAGGATTTACATTAGTTGTAATAGAGAAAGGTATTAAAGCGGGCTATGACTTCTACACACATAATTATTATAGTGTCAGTTGGAGTTTAGCTATCATTGTCTATTGCATATACGAGATGGAAAAGTATCATATTGAAATAAACGAATAGGCGCAACAAAAAGGTGTTAGTAGGTGGAATTCTTTTTAAAATACTATAAAAAAGACACTACAAGAGTGTCTTTTTTTTGAAAATACTCTATAATTAACTTTGGGGAAGGTAATGTTAGAGTATTCGTTTAGCATTATCTTTATATTTGATAAACCATGAAATCGAAAGATTTTGTGGTTTATTTTATGAACAATAGATATTAAAGTATTGGCAGTGAGTTATTAATCATTTTAAGCATTAGGGGAGAATGGATTAAAAGTCTAACATCGAATAACGGTTCCGGAATATAGTGTTGCGAAATGATCTCCCATATCCCAAACGGTACTTGCCTGTATATAGCCCTTAAAGCCTTCTGAAGAATAATAAATCTCTTTTGGTATACTTTCTTTAGTTTGGAAATGTGCTTTAGAGTACTTTACATAATGGTTTTTAACAACTTTTGCTTCTGGAACAATAGTGTTTTTTTGTTCCAATTTTGGCCTAGCACTAGAAGGTGGTATGAATTTTACATTGTCTTGGTAATTAGGATCTAAGGTGTCAGCTTGTACACTGTGTGACGAAACAAAGGTGCTTAGACTACTTCCCGCGATTAAAGTTGCAAATACTAACTTTGAGAATTTTGTTAATCTACTCATTCTATAATCTCCTTTTTATTATTTTGTAAGGTATCTCCTTACACCTCACAGTCTATATCCACTACAAAAGGGTGTACATACATATTGATAGACAAAATTCTACAAAATACCGCATGTTTTTGGGGTTTATGTATAATAATCCAATGTCTAATAATCTACCAAAAGTAAAAAGGTAGGTCTTATATAAAAGAAAATGAATAATTTATGCAGGTAATGTATATGGAATTATTGTTTAAATATTCTAAAATGAGTTGATAAAGATGTTGGCAGGTTTTTTGGAAAACAAATAATTCCCTAGGTGAAATTTGGAGGGAACATTCTCTGTTAGAGTTTTTATAAGGGAATTCATTTTCGTAGATTCAAAATGTAAAAATAACTAAAAGAGCAAGTGTTTCAATGGGTAAAAAGCTATGTTGAGTCTTTTTTCTCTGTTGGTGGTCGTCTAATCAATGAAATGACGGATGCTTATGATAGTTTGTGTCTAGCAAAATTCGTGTATAAACGAATGAATTAAGAAAAGGGTGAAATATTGGATAACTCGAAATGGATGCCTTTAAGTAATGTTGATGATGATGAGGAAATTTGGGTAGGAGCAAGAGTTAGGTTGTACAATGTTGGTATGAATAGAGAAGATAAAGAAAATAATTTCTATGAATATATTATTTCTTATATCTACGACAACACTAACTACTTACAACTAACTAATTTAACAACAGGAAAAGCAGGTTATATTATTTGTGTCATTGAAAAAGAATTACCAAATAATTATGCTTTGGGCAGAACATTAAAGCAAAGAATAGGTTTAGAAAATACCTATTTTAGATTTGAATAATCAACAAATAAGGGAAGCACCAACTCTAAGGTGTCTTCCCTTATTTAATACTTTTTATCAATAATCAATATTAACAGAGCCTAAATAAAAAAGTGAGAAAAATGATAAACACTCTTCTCACTTTCATCAATTAGGGTGGCATATACATAAATATGCGTTTGGGTGGATTTTGGATGAAAAATCCACATGCATAGTATAACAAAAAAATTATGGCTTTTCGCATGTAATATTGCATATGAAAAATAGTAAAGTTTTAAATTTTAATATTAACAACTTATATATATGTGTTACAATGTAATTCTCTAATTTATTTTATTATCCTATTTAGAATTTATAGTTTAGTGATTCAATAAAACAAAAGTGGTTGTAATAAATAGATAAAACGATGAAATAATACAGTTAGAATGGTTAAAAGGCAGTTAAATATAAGTATTAAAAGAAATAAATTTACTTATTTATGTTTAGTGAATGTATTATGGTAAGAATTTCATCCGATTGGATTAGCGCTAAACTAGATTTTTATCCAAACAAATCCAATAATTATTTTTTAAATGAAGTATATGTTGCATCAAGTTTATTTGGAATAATTCGTAGTCTAATAATTGCTGAATCTAGAAAAATAACATATTCGAAAGGAGGACAGATAAAACTCTGTCTGTGAAAATTAAATCACTAAATTATAAAGTATGGATAATAGTATGTAATTGTGGTTTCATTTCGAATGGTACCATAAATGAATGTGGAAAAGTAAAGGAGAAAAATTTAAATAAACTATATAAGTAGTAAAAATGAAAAGGAGAAGTAGCTAGTGTTTAATATAAAAGAAAGATTGGGGCAAATAAAGCTTAAAACGAAGTTGTCTATGGCATTTATAGCAATATTAATTATACCAAGCCTTATCGTAGGAGTATCATCTTATAATAAATCAAAAACAGATCTTAATGAAACAATTCTACAATCAGCAAAAGATAATATAAGTATTTTAGATAAGATTGTTGATGATGAATTAGAAAATAAGCATACAGATATCACTCATTTTGCAAAAGTACTCACACAAGGGGATTATAATCCTGAACAATCGCAAAATGTACAGAATAAATTTGATCAATATATACAGTTACATCCAGAGATAGAAACGATTTATACGGCATCCAGTAACAATCAATTTATTCATGCACCTGTTGGAAAAATACCAGAAGGGTTTAATCCGCTAGAAAGCAGTTGGTATAAGGATGCAGTAAAAGCAGATGGAGAGATTATTGTTTCATCTCCATATAAATCAAAGTCTACAGGAAATATGGTAATTGCAATTGCAAAGCAGAATGCAGATAAAAGTGGTGTCATTGGCGTAGATTTGAATATTAAAGATATCGTAAAAACATCCAAAATGATAAAAATTGGGAAGCAAGGATTTGTATCTATAGTTAGTCAAGATAAAACTATAGTTGTTCATCCATCACTAAAACCTGGAGAGAAATTAGATAAAACTTTAGTGGATGAATTGTACAAGACAGAAGATGGAGTAATTACTTATAGCCTCAATGGTGAAGATCGAAACATAAGCTTTAAGACAAATAAAAAAACAGGTTGGAAAATAGCTGGCGTAATGCCTACGAAAGAAATTGAAGAAGCTACCAATCCTATTTTTTATAAAACGCTTACTATAATAGGTGCTTCATTATTGTTAGGTGGAATTGTAATTCTATTCATACTCAAATCTATAATTACTCCACTAAGACAATTAGTCATTTCAGCTCAAAGAATTAGTCAAGGAGATTTAACCGAGAAAATAGATATTCGTTCAAAGGATGAACTTGGTCAATTAGGTGGTAGTTTCAATACAATGGCAGAGTCGTTACGTAATATTATTTCTCAAATTAACACATCTGCAGGACATGTAGCTGCTTCTTCTGAGGAACTAACTGCTAGTGTAGAGCAAGCAAGTGTTGCGACAGAACAAATTACAAAAGAGATGGAAGAAATCTCGAACAGTGCAGAGGTTCAAAATAATGAAGTTGAGTCTGGAGCTGAATTAATTGGTGAGGTAACACGAAATATTCAATACGTAGCTGAGAATGCTTCTGAAGTATCGGCTTCATCCATATACACTAAACAAAAAGCCAATGAAGGTGAACAATTAGTAGAACAAACTGTAACACAAATGCAGTCTATCCATCACTCTGTTTCTCAATCCGATAATGTCATAAAATTATTAGATAAGAAATCACAGCAAATTGGCAGTATATTAGAAGCGATTCAAAATATTGCGGAACAAACAAATTTATTAGCATTAAATGCAGCGATTGAAGCAGCTAGAGCTGGGGAACAGGGGAGAGGGTTTGCAATTGTTGCTGATGAAGTTAGAAAGTTGGCGGAGCAATCATCCGAATCTTCAATGGAAATTGGAAGTTTAATTAAGGAAATACAAGCAGACGTACATGAGACTGTAAAAGCTATGAATGAAGTAGGCGTAGAAGTACAGTCGGGAATTAAGGTTGCGAATGATACAAAACAAAGTTTTTATGAGATTTCAAAATCTGCAAATGATATTGTATCAAAAGTGCATGGTATGGTAGAACTATCAAATAAAATGACAACTGATGCAATGAAAGTTGATACATCGATTGATCAAATAGCTATGGCTGTAAAAGAAAATTCTTCAAGTATGCAAACGATAGCTGGTTCATCTGAGGAACAACATGCTTCTATGGAAGAGATAAATTCTTCAGCAATACAATTAGCACAGATGGCGGAAGAACTTCAAGAGTTAATTGGTGGATTTAAGATTTAAGTTGAGATTTTAGGAGAGAATGCTAGAATCTTGTTACAGAGTGGAAATGAAAAATCTTATAACATAGTAAATAAGTATAATATGTACTCTCTATGCGTATTGAACAGGCAGATAAGCCATTTAAAAACCCTCCATTTGGAGGGTTTTTAAATACATTTACATTAAATTTGTGGTGGTGCACCACCATAATCGCCAACACTATATGAAGGAGCAGGATAATGCCCATGAGTAGCAAGCTGATCTGTTTTAGAAAACTGAAAAATTCCCACCGTTAATACCCCAATAAAAGCAATGCCTGATAATAATAAGCTAATTTTTTTCATTATTTTAACACTCCTTTTGCGATTGATTTTTGTCTTGCTTGATAACAAATATGGAAATAGTCACTTACTTTTTGGTGGTTCTCTAATTGTCTACATTTTGTGGCAAATAATTCGGCGTATTCGACAACATATTCCCATAATTCTTCTTCCTCAAAGTATAAGATTCCTTCTTGAATGATTTTTTCTAATTCTTCCAATGGAATATTTTCGTTTAATTTTTTTAAAATAGAGAAGTGGTGTGTGTATTCTTCGTTATGAATTTCTCTACAAATCTGTAGTCCCTTATCAATGAGTTGGCTGGCCGTTGATTGTTCTCCTAACTTATAATGTTCCTTAGCTTGTAGGAAGATGGCCTTGAAGTGTGTAGGGATTTTCTCTGTTACTTCTGAAAGGTGACGAATAGCTAAAGTAGACATACTTTGATCAGAATACAGCCACCCCATAGTATTTTTTACGTATAACAAGGAATCTTCTTCCCTATTTTTTTGTAGTAAATCAATTGCGCAATGTAGATATTCTTCTGCTTGTTCGTACTGTTTTAAATAGATGCAGCAACCACCTAGCAAACTATTACAAAAGGCTGTTTTTACTTCATAACCTTCGTACTTTGAAAAGATTGCTCTCGATTTATTTGCGTACTCGATAGAAGCGAGATTGTTATAGGTATGGTGATAGAAAGTAGCAATTCTATAGTAAAATTCAGCATGTTCAATTTCATCTGGTATAGCTACCAATATTTTTTCTGCTAGTTTATAATGTTCCTCTGCCTCAGTATAATTAGATATAAAAGTGGAATGAATGGATTTGAAAAAATGATAATAGAATTGTAGAAATTGATCTGTAGGCATATCATAATCGCTAATAGTATCAAAACTATTTTGTTGAATACCAAGGCTATCTGTTAAGACCTTGTAACGAAATTCGAGTAGTGAATAGTATAGTAACAAATTTTGATCCTGATGTTCTTGATCCGGCTCAATGCTTAACTTATTAATTTTTTCATCAATTTTCTTTTTTAGATTAGTAGCTTTTATAACTTGTTGAGATAGCATAGCTCGATACCAGTCGTTCAATAGAGAAGTTAATTGCTCATTTCCCTTTACTGAAACACTCATAATATACGCCCCCATTTTCTAAAAAAATCCTAATCCAATTTAATTATAAACATCATAACAAAATAGAAGAAAAAATGGAGTGATATTACAATATTTTTCAAGAAAATTCATAAAAAACAATCAATTTGTGTCGAATATACTTAGAATAAAACATCCAAAAATTATCAAAAGATGATATGAGTCTTTATACGTTCTATCAGGTGAACTTAGAAACTGTGATTGAAGATTTATGAAATTTCCTTTTCTTAAAACGGATCAATTACATATTAATTTTTAAATTATTTTATCGGATACATATAGTATGTATCCGATAAAATATATAAATCTTGCGTATGTAAATAAGAAGACAATAAAGAAAACAAAAAAGAACTTGTAAGAATTCCTATAAGTTCTTTTTTAGATAATGTAAAAAGGTGAAACAGAACATCTCATTATTTGTAATAGTGAAATTATCTTACTTATGGTTTTGTTTTATAGAAGATGTACTATATTGAAGATTTGTTCTTATTGTTGATTAAAGGCAAATTAAAGACTGGTAGGGAAGAAGTGCATAAAAGAGAAAGCCTTCTTTACTTATTCTGAAAAGATAATTCAAAAAGCAATTTGTGTATAGAATAAGCAATGCATGAATTCATCAACATTGGTGATAATAAATCAGGGAATCAATATATAAGCATGAACTTTAGTGGAATAGCTACAAGAAGGGGATAATTCTATAATAGTAGATATAATTATCAAAATTTTCATCTTAGTTACTTTTCGGGTAGGATAAGTAGAAGAAAATAGGAAGTTTTTCTTTGAAGAAAGCTCTTTTGACAGGAATAGATTTTTTCATAACTAGAACAAATAAATTAATAATCGCATATACTGTATTGTCGTTAAAGCAAGACATTATTTTCTCAGAACAAGGGAATCACTAGAAAAATATGTGATTCCTTTATTCTTAAGTATAATGTCAATAGTTGATTTGAAATAACCGAAGAAATAAAATCTTTGTTAATGGACAATCACATAATTTTAGGTATAGTAGGTTTATAATTTAGACTATAAAAATTAATGTATCTTTTATTATTTTAACCAAGAAGACTCCCTCCATAAGGAACTCACAGCAAGTATGGGGAAGTGGGAGTAGTTCAAAGCATGCAATATTGTTTGATTTGGCTAATACATAGATTTATCATCTCAGAACTGGTGTAAGAATTATAATGTTTATACCATTCTATTGTATTTTCTAAAGTCTGTTGTAGGGACCATTTTGGCTGCCAATTAAGATTGAATTTTGCTTTGCTAATGTCAAGATTTAGTAAATTTGCTTCATGAAAATTTATTGGACCTATATTTTCTGCTGTCCAATCCCCGCAGCCCCAAATATCTAGTAAACTGGTCACTAATTTTTCTACTGGAACAATATTGCTTAGGGATGGCCCGAAGTTCCATGCTCCTGAATAAAGGATACCATTATTTATAATTTTTTCTGTAAGGAGTAAATACCCGCTTAAAGGTTCTAGTACATGTTGCCAGGGTCTAATAGCAGTAGGGTTTCTAATAATAATGTTTTTGTTTGATTCTAATGCTCGTATACAATCAGGAATAATTCTATCTATTGACCAATCACCACCACCAATTACATTACCAGCTCGAACGCTTGCAATTATTTTCTTGTGTTGAGAAAAGTTTTCTTCTGAAAAGTAAGAATTTCGATAGGAAGAAATTAAAAGTTCACAGCATCCTTTGCTTGAGCTATATATGTCATGGCCGCCCATAGGGTCAATTTCACGATAACCCCAAGGCCATTCTTTATTTTCATAGCACTTGTCACTTGTCACCATAATTCCTATTTTAGCTGATTCATGTAATCGAATTGCCTCTAGTACATTCATAGTCCCTACAACGTTTACCTCGTATGTTTCTCTAGGATATTCATATGAATAATTAACTAGAGGTTGGGCAGCTAAATGGAATACAATTTCAGGTTTATAATCTGTAAAAACCTTATTTAATTTATTAAAATCTCTAATGTCTCCACGAATATCAATTATATTATTTTGAAGGTTAGTAATGTTAAAGTTATCATTCTTATTTTTAGGATCTAATGAATATCCGATTACAGTAGCACCTAATTCATTCAACCATAGGGATAACCAAGAACCTTTAAAACCAGTATGTCCAGTAATTAAAATTGTTTTTCCGTAAAAAGCATTATTAAAGTTTTGGTTTAACAATTAGTCCACCTCCTTTAGTACCCTATTTTTAGGGGGTTAGGTATAAATGTTTATTATTTTTATACCAATTAACAGTTTTTATAATTCCTTCTTCAATATTAATTCTAGGTTCCCAGGAAAGAGAGTTTTTTATTTTTTGCACATCCGCTTCAGGAACCCATCTTTCATTTGTTCTAGAGGAAATTGCACCGTAATTTGGTCTGGAATTGGTTTTCAAATGTTTGAATAATAATTCTACATAATGTTTCAAGGGGTGAATAGTGCCGCTCCCAATATTAAAAATTTCATTTTGTACAGTAGTATTTTCTACTGCTAGGATACAGGCATCTATTACATTTTCTATATAACAATAATCTCTTAATTGATTACATAAAGTTAAATTTACATCTTTGTTTTGTAATACTCGCAAGATTATATAGCTAAAAATTTTATGCGGCTCTTCGCCTTCTCCGAATATGCCAAAAGGTCTTAATGTTATAAGATTAATATTGTTTTCGCTAGCAATTTGATGGGCGAGTATAGTAGCAGCAGCTTTGGTACTTCCATAGATATCCACAGGAGTTAGTAACATATTTTCATGAATAGGTTCCATCTTGTTACCGTATTCAGAACTACTCCCAAAATTGATGATTTTTTTACAATTCACCAATTTTGCTGCTTGAATAATGTTACAAGTCCCTATAACATTTGTTTCTATAGCATGGATGTAATCTGTATGGGCAGAATTTACACCATAGGCTGCCAGGTGAAAGATATAATCGGGATTAATTTTCTTTATTGCATCTTGTACTTGTTTTTTATCTCGTATATCTATTTCATAGGTTTCAATATATTTTAGAATATCCTTTAGTCTCCAAGAGTTTGATGGTGTTCTTATGAAAAGAACAATTTTTGCTTGTAAATTTAAAAGTCTTCGTGCCAAGTGAGAACCAATAAAACCGTATCCACCAGTAATAAGGAAAGTTTTATTTTTAAATGAAGCAATCATAGTGATAATCTATCCTTTATTAAGATGTATTTTTAGTTGCTGAAATAAATAGATTTATTTTTAAATAAGGAAAGTATCAGTCTTAATTGTGATGAGGGGAGGGGTATTTAAAATAATTTTTTATTGTTGTTGTATCAATTTGATCAGCAAATAAAGAGGAGGAAGGTTTTTGAAAAGTATTATGAAGGGTATGACATGTCTTATTCAATTGTTCAATATAAGGAATGTATATATAATCTAAAACTGCTGGAGGTAATTCTAAAGTTTCGTGTTTCCATAAATCGAACTCATTTGGATTAATAATTTGCATACTTCCAAAATGAAAAGCTATTAATTCATCTTGATCAATAAAAACTTTATTATCTGTTTTGGATATAGAACTGCTATTTAAAATGACATTCCAAGGTGCTGCATCAATACCTCTATGAGTCATGATTTTTATATTAGAAAAGATGTTAGGAATGTGATTTAAATATTTTTGATCACCCCATCTATCCATTTCAACATCATAATGATTATTACAATATTCTAGGCATTTATCTTTCCACCATGTTAAAATTTCTTTACTATTTTGATCGTTTTTGAAGCCTACTAAACCAGCTTGGTATATACCGTGTATGCTTTCAATTTCAGTAGAGCTTCTTTGAGGGCAAAGGAATACAGAGTATTTCCACCACTCATCAAGAATGATATTAGGTGCTGTAAAGAAATACATATCAGCATCACAATATATAATGTGATCAACTTCCGGATAAAGACTAAGGACATGTAGACATAGGGGCGCTTTTAATGTCCAACAATACTCTTGTAAACTTCTATCATTTTTTATACTGAGGAGTTCATGATTTTCAATTTCTTTTACCGGAATTAGTATGGCGTGCTTTAATTTTAATTTCTCTAATATTTGATAAGTTAGATCATCCATACAACAGATCCATACAGTAAATTTAGCGTTGAAATTTTCTAAGGAATAATAAGAGGTCAATCCTTGAATTAATCGTTCTTTACTTATAATCATGGAAAAGTTCATAAAATGATTGGATTGATTCATTTTTCTTCTTAATTGTGAATCTTTATATAAAGTTTGAGCTTTATTTATATCTTTTTTACTTAAAAATTGTTTAGTATCTTTATTGAATTTATCCTTTAATTGCTTTAAAACAAATTGAATTCTCTCTAAATACGGAGTGTAAATATGGTTTAATATATTATTGGGTATTGAAATTTCTCCCAAAGACCAAAGATCAAAATCATTTTCAGTAAAGATAGTAATACATGCAAAATGGTAAACAACTAGTTTGTCGTTTTCAATAAATATATCATTTTTAGTCTTGTCAATTTTATAATCGTTATTATATATACAGTTCCAAGGCGCAGCATTTATACCTAAGTTATTTGAAATTTTTACTTTTGGAAAATATATAGGGATATAATCTAAATACTTTTGGTCTCCAAATTTCCCCTCTTCAGCCTCGGCACTGCACCAATCTATACATTTATTTTTCCACCATCTTACACTTTTTAGTCCATAGAGATCATTCTTAAATCCAATTAGACCAGCCTGATATTTTCCGTACATTTTTTCTACCCAATCACGATCTCTTTGGGGGGTTAGGAAGATAGAATGGTCACCCCATTCCTCAAAAATAATATTAGGGTCAGAGAAAAAGCATAAATCACCATCACAATATAGAATAGATGGTAAATCATAATTGACCAATAAATATTCTATCAAGACAGATTTTAAAGTCCAACAATATTCATTTACTTTTCTTTTTTTCTTAATTGCTTTTAGTTCACGATCTTCTAATTCTTCAACTTGTAAAAGGTTTACATTAATTAAACTCATTTCTTTTAATAGTGAATATGCAAAAGGATCTATACAACAAATCCACAATGTGAATTTTTCTGAGTACTGCATTAATGATTGCTGTAAAGCAATAATTTTCAAGACATACTCACTACCTACAATGACGCAGAAATGATTATTTAGATCATGTTGTTGATTATAGAATTGGGGATTAATTCTTTTTTGAGTATTTTTTTTGGAGAGATTTGAAGCTTTAATTCCTGTTGAAAGTGGGTTAACTATTTTCTCATTAGAGGGGATGTACAATCGAGGTAAACTTATTTTTTTATCATTAGAGTTCAATGCTTATTCAGTCCTCTCCACTAAAATTTATTTGGATTCCAACTTTCATTTACAGTTTTTAAATCTTTAGGTGTATCGACACTAGCCCAAAAGTCATTGTGTTCATAGACGGCGAGCTCATTGTCTTTTATTAAATTTCGAAGAGGATCTTCTTCTAGAACACAATCATCATTATTACTTAAATAATTGAATATTTCTTTGTTAAATACAAAAAAACCGCCATTAATTACTTCATCAAGTAATGGTTTTTCTTTAAAATCAATAGCAATTCCATCTTCGACCGCCAATAGGCCGTATTGACTATTTTTTTTAATTCCAGTTAATGTAGCAATTTTTCCTTTTTCTTTATGGAATGCTATTAGTTGATCAATATCTATATTGGCTAATCCGTCACCATAAGTTAATAAAAAGGTTTCACCCTGTACAAAGGATTCAAGTTTTTTTAGTCTTGCCCCGGTCATTGTATCAATTCCTGTATCTATAAAGTGTATATTCCAATTTTCTAATTTCTGAAGTAGCGTATATTGACTGGTTTTAAAATTCAAACTAAAGTCATTCTCTTTCCAGCTAAAGTCCATAAAATATTCCTTAATTTTCTCACCTTTATATCCTAAGGGTAAAATGAAATCAGAATGTCCATATTTTCTATACCAATTCATTATATGCAAGAGGAGAGGCTTTCCTTGAACTCGAACTAATGGTTTGGGAATGTCCTCTAAAATTCCTTGCATCCGAAGCCCTTTTCCGCCACACAAAATTATGACTTTCATAGATTTACTTCCTTCCTCTCTATATATTTTACTAATTTAAACTATGTAGTTTGTTTGGTAAATGTATACACGGTTGTACCATAATGACAATCAACTAAAAAAAATATGTTAGATTTATAATTCAGATGCTGATTAAACGTGGAGAATACACACTGTAGTTTATCATTAATTATATGTAAATTAGGTTCTTTTAAAATCTATGCTTTAGTTTATTTAATATTAATGAAAGAAATTGCTTGTTCTTAAGATAAAAGAAGGGGAAGGAAATCCAGGGAATTGAAGAAGCTTATAATGAAATATCCAAGAAGACAAAATATAAGATAAAGTATGGAAGTAAGTAGTCGTGAATGCACTACATAAGCAGAATATGCTGATCGCATAAATGATTATACAGAAATCAATAGAAGAATAACAAAGGGAATTAGCCATTTAAAGGAAAATGGAACAACTATTTTTACATTTTATAAATTCAAAAAAGAGCACCGCATAAAGGTGCTCTAGTGATGGAACTAATTTTGTAAAGAACTATTTATTCAATAAAGAAGGACTTACGAATTATTATATGAACGTTTTGTTAATTAAGTGTGTATCAATTAGACAGGAATTTTATTTTTCTACACCTATTTGATTTTACGGGCCAAATCATGTTAAAAGTAAGAAGAAAATTATTAAGTTAATGTTATTTTGTTTAAAATAACATCCCAATCGGAATCATCACCTTCCCATCTATCCTGATAACGTGGGAGTTCAATTGAACAAACCCTCGATATTCCCCAATTTTGTTCAACAATATTAGATATACCCTCCTTGAAATTAACAATAAGAATATTAAAATCCTTATTTGTAATTTTAGATAATACGTTTTGTAATTCAACCGCTTCATCTCGATTTCCCCAAATTCTAATGAATAAAATGGATTCACTACTATTTATTTTTTCAAGGAATCGATTAATTCTAGTGTCTAATTTAGCTTTAAAAGAAGGATAGGTTGATTTCAAATCCTTTTCGGAATTAATAGGAAAATCATGCATTGAAAAACAATTATAATAAGTGTCCTTTATACAGTAGGTAATTCGTTCTGCCCATTTAATTTGATTATCAAATTCCGATTCAATAAGACCGTAACTTTCTGAACCTTCTATAACCATATTTTCCAACTTCATGAATTTTTTAAATCGATTTTGAAGTAATCTGTTTACATCTGAAAGTGATGGATAATAAAACCAATCTAAAGGTCCAGAAAATGTTCTTAAATTGTGTCTTTTGATTTGGTTGGTGACTTGACACAATCCTCCTAAACTTACAATTACGCCATAGGATTTTTGTATATCTTCTAGGTTCATCCTCATCATCCTTTATAAAAGTAATTTAAATTATCTGTTCAGTATATGATGCAATAACATATTGATGTGGACCTATATATCACAGTACATAGAGCTAAGACATTTGTATAAATTTAAAAAGTCAAATACCTAAGTTGAGGGATTTCATCTTTGACGTTATATCATGGAGTTATTATTGGAATGAAAGCTGGTAGGGATATTGCGCCAGAGTTATATATTCTCCAGTAACTTAATTTAGAAACCTGTTCTTGATTACTGTAGTAAAATTGTTGTTCTTTTAAAAGAATCCTTAGATAAAAAAGAAAAATCTATTGGCTAGCATTTAACCAGTAGATTTTTCTTTTCATCTTCATAGTTTTCCTGCCTCTCTTAAAGTTATGATATATAATCTTTTAAAGACTGACACGGTGCATTTTTTTTCATAATGCACGCAAAAAAATCAGTTTAAGAATTATGTGAAATCGTGTCAAAAAATTAAAGGTAATTATATATGTATTTAAGATGATATCCATCTGCGTGTATTTTTTAAAATTTTTAGATAAATGCAATGATAATGGCTTCTTAAGAATTAATTTAGCACCTTGTTTATTTAGAAAAGCCCTATAAACCATTTAGTTCATAGTAAAAGTAATATATTTAATATTAAATGTCTTGCATAATGCGATAAAATTTCACAATTTTTTATCAATATATACAGAAAAAGGTAACGAAACTTAAGCGATATTTAATACTTTTCATATTTGTGAAGTATGTGAATTTGTTTATTTTAACATCTAAGATGTTAGATGTTGTTTTTTAAACATTACTTATCCGGATTCATGAAAAGTATTTTAATGCATTATTTTTATTTTATATAATAATATTTAGTTTTAATATTAAAATTAAAATATGGAAGTAACATAGGGGATTTACGCATATAGTAATGTTGATGGTAAAATTAACAAAATTTTCATTTAAATCAGATAAAACTATGATATTTTTAACTTATAATCATGTTACTACGATGAAAAAATGGCTACTAATTAGTTAATTTAAAAATCAATTTTAGATAGGAAGAGGATAATGAAGACCAGAGATAGTTATAAAATTATTGTAATTGGTGCTGGGACAGCAGGACTATCTTCTACTGCACATTTATTACGAAATGTACCCCTATTGAAAGAAAGTATAGCAATTATTGATCCATCAAAAAAACATTACTTTCAGCCACTATGGAGTTTAGTGGGGGGAGGAATTGTTTCAAAGGAAAGTACGATGCGTAATCAGGAATCGCTTATTCCAAAAGGGGCAACGTGGATCCCTAAAAGTGTTGTTGAGTTATTTCCATCTGAAAATAAGATACTTTTAGATGACGGACTGCTACTTGAGTATGAAATTCTTATTGTAGCAGCTGGTATCCAAATAAATTGGGACAGTATTAAAGGCTTAAAAGAGTCTATTGGCACTAATGGGGTATGTAGCAATTATTCTTATACATATGTTGATTCTACTTGGAGAGAAATCGAAAAATTTAAAGGAGGAAATGCGCTTTTTACCCACCCTAATACTCCTATTAAATGCGGTGGTGCTCCACAAAAAATTATGTACTTAGCAGAGGAGTATTTTTGTAATAGTGGTGTAAGAAACAGAAGTAAAGTAATATTTTATTCTGCAAACAATAACATATTTCAGGTTCCACGATATGCAAATACTTTAGAACAAGTACTAGAAAGAAAGCAAATTATAACGAATTATAATAAAAATCTAGTGGAAATTATCGCCGAAAAGAGAGAGGCAATTTTTGAAGATACGCAAACACTAAAAAGAGAAACCGTACCATATAGTATGATACATGTTGTTCCGCCAATGGGGCCACCTAATTTTATTAAAGAGAGTGAGATAAATGATCATCAGGGGTGGGTAGATATAAGCCCTTATACTTTGCAGCATGTGCAATATAAAAATATTTTTGGACTTGGAGATTGTACCAATTTACCTACCTCTAAAACTGGAGCAGCAATTCGAAAACAAATACCCGTCTTAAAACAAAATATTATGGACGTACTTAGCGGAAGAGATTTACAGGCTAAATATGATGGATATACATCATGTCCGATTGTTACAGGATATAAAAGTCTTATACTTGCTGAATTTAACTATGAACATGAGCCTCAAGAAACGTTTCCATTTAATCAAGCGAAAGAACAGTATAGTATGTTTTTACTTAAAAGATATATGTTGCCATATATGTATTGGAATTTAATGTTGAAAGGGATTCTATAGGAGAAGATAAAAAGTGGTTACAAAAATTGAAAATTAATTTGAAATAACTAATTGGAGGGAATAGCTATGCTTTTAAAATATTTTTATGATGAAAAATTAGCACATGCTTCCTATTTAGTCGGTTGTCAGAAAGAAGGCGTAGCAATCGTTATTGATCCTAGTCGCTATATAGAACAATATATAGAATTTGCTAAGAAAGAGGGGATGGAAGTAATTGCTGCGGCTGAGACTCATATTCATGCTGATTTTCTTTCTGGGTCTAGAGAACTTTCTAATCTTTACCATGCAAATTTATATGTATCTGATGAAGGAGATTGTGATTGGAAATATCAATATCTTAACGAAGGTCGATACAAATTGGTTAGAGAGGGCACAGAGTTTAAAGTAGGTCATATAAAATTTAATGTAATTCACACCCCAGGGCATACGCCTGAAAGTATTTCTTTTTTAGTAACTGATACAAGTCAAAATAATTATACGAATGATAAACCGATAGGAATATTCACAGGTGATTTTATATTTGTAGGAGATATAGGAAGACCGGATTTATTAGAAACTGCAGTCGGTATTAAAGATACTGCAAAAATAGGAGCGAAACAATTATTTGATTCTATACAAAAAATAAAAATACTTCCTGATTATTTGCAAATATGGCCATCACATGGTGCGGGAAGCGCATGTGGAAAAGCATTAGGAGCAATTCCAACTTCTACATTAGGTTATGAAAAGATGTTCAATTGGGCATTTCGGTGTAATGAAGAAAGTGATTTTATATCGACTTTATTGACGGGACAGCCAGAGCCTCCAAAGTATTTTTCATTAATGAAGAATTTAAATAAGTATGGTCCGCCAATTCGTAAGAAGAGAAAAAGTACTGCTATTAATACAGTAGAAGAACTTCAAGAAATTTTGAAGAGCGTTTATCAAATAGTTGATATAAGGGATGTAGAGAGTTTTGCTGCAGGTCATATCGAGAAGTCAATTAACATACCTTATAACAAGTATTTCACAACTTGGTGTGGATGGTTATTAGATTATAAAAAAGAAACTTTAATAATTCTAGATGAGGAAAAGGTTAAAGTAGAGGCAGTTATTAGAGAATTTGAATCTATTGGGTTAGATAATATTATTGCTTTTGCACCCTTAAAAGTAATACAAAGACTTGATAGATTTGAAAGTTACAAAGAAAAAACATCGATTGAATTATATCCGCATATAAAAGGTGGAAGCGTTAAGGTTATCGATGTGCGTAGTAAAAAAGAGTGGGAGGAAGGACACCTTCATGATGCAATACATATCACTTTAGGTAATCTATTTGAACAACTAGATTATATACCGAAAGATTTTCCAATAGTTTTGCAATGTCGAACCGGATTACGTTCCGCTATAGCAGCTAGTATTTTACAAAGAGCTGGTATAAAGGAAGTAGTGAATTTAAAGGGAGGATTTCTTGCATGGAAAGAAGAAGGGCTTCCTTATACAACATGCAATCTCAATGTGTAGGAAAATATTATATGCTAGGTAAGAATAATTAAAAGAAGTTATAGATGACGTGTTAGAAAAGGGAATCATAATTGTCGCAGATTCAGGAAATACATTAGGATTATTAATTGATTATCCAGTTAAATATGAAAATGTAATATTTGTTTTAGCATTAAATAATTTAACATTGGATCCATCTTTTATGGAATGGCAGTGTTGGAAGTACTTAGGTATTATCAATAAGAACCCAATTTAAAATTCTCTTGGATGCAAGAGAATTTTTTTATTGGGAATAGTAAGGGGGAGGGGAGGTGCATTACATATGGGAAAAGGTAGAAGTAATAATGCTGGTAAAAAGCAACCAAATTTTGATGATTCATCTAATTTTGCTAAACAAAGTCAACCGACAGAAAAGAAGAAGAAATAAGAACAGGAGCTCTCTTGATAAAGGGAGCTCCTGTTAAAAGTGGACTGACGTTTCAGAATAACATATCGATGGATTAACCCAATAGCCATAAATACAAGGTTTTAATTTTTCGAAGGGCACCTAATTTAATATTATTGTCCCGCTTTTTTATACTTATTGACGCGTTAAATCCATTTAAAATGCTCCTTAATGGCGTTGGGCGTGACCTTCATTAAAATTTTTTAAACCTAATGGGACTTACCATTAAGAGGGCGAGGATTAAAGTAATCCATGCATTACTATATGAAAACAATGCCATACCAGCCAATGATAATCCTGCAGCTGGAATAGGTAATCCCTTAAAATATCCAATAGTTGGTTTAATACTAAATTTAGCTAATCTTAAAGCACCCATTGTTGGGAATAGGATAAATGCCAAAGAAGTTAAAATAGAAGGTGTTGCTATCGTATGAAATAAAAGCGCAGGAGCGACGCCGAAACTAACAATATCAGCTAAGGAATCCAATTCTACGCCAAACTCACTGTTCACTTTTAATTTTCTTGCAATTCTTCCATCAAGAAAATCTAAAACAGCTGAAAAGAAAATGAGAATGGAGGCTGCTCCTAAATATTCACTCATATTCAAGGTGATTGAGAAAACACCGCACAATAAATTTCCAATCGTAAATAAATTCGGTATAACTTTTACAAGCTGATTAAACAAGTTTGTTCCTCCTAAATTAATTAAACTTCACATTTCTGTAGCAATTTCTATATATTCTTCCGTTATTCTTAAAAATATATGACCACTGTATTACTGTAAGCTAATTAAATTTCGATAAGAGAAAAATTGATTTCTTAAATGTTCCACTGGTTTATAAAAATGTTTAATCATTTTCAGTACGCGTTATTGAATATTAGCACCTGATAGTTGATATTTCGAGTAGTCAGGGATTTTCCGGTTCTGGTGCAAAAAATTCAAGGTAATTAAAAATAATCTCTAAAAAGGAGACATAATGATACTATTATTTTAAAAAGGTTCGTGGTTGGTATCGAATATAAAAAAATAGAATTTTTATACAAAAATCACCCGAAAGGGTGCCTTTTGTACCTCTTAAAATGACTGAAGATGTGTTTACTTGAGTTCATTAGGTAGTTAGAGGTTGATAGACTATCTTTAACGAAAATGTTGAGTAGTTCATCTTCATTATATATCAATTTAATAATGATTGGGGATTTAGAAAGTTCCATGGAAAGTACATATCAACCTGATTGGAAGATTGGAAATTTAATAACTGGTGATACATTTTACTTAACGCAACATTTTGGTGCGCAAATGAAAATTTTTAAAGTCCACACAAATGGTACCCTAGAACGATTCCAAACAATAGAACCAGAATTAAAATAAAATTTTTGTAGCATCAATTAAATTCATTTCTTTTTATGCAAACACACTTTCAGCGGAACTAACTTCTTCACTATTTTGCGCTGGAAAGACTTTATAAAAAATGGTTACGTTTTCTGATCTTGAAATAACCCTCTCGAATTGCAATCCTGCTTTTTCTAAAAGCTTTACTGCATCAACAATAGAAGTAATTGCTACAAAAGTTTTTCAAATAAAATTTCTAAAAGCTTGATAGGTAATACCAAGGGAAAAGACCGTAGCTACTATATGTGCAGTCCATTTAGGCATATTTAAATTTAATACGGTATTGTACAACATTCCATATACGATACAAATGATTAATATGAATGCAATGAATTGAAGAACTAATAAAAATAGCGGTTGTTCCATTTATTCTCACTTCCTTTATTTGATATATTAATATAATTTATTTAAATGTGAAAGTTTTATTTCTATTAATTTCCAAAAAATGTGATATGAAAGGCATAGTAGTAATCACAAGAATTACTGCAAAACTATAATGGAACTAAAAGTATTATGACGAGATCAGTAAAATAGTAAAGAAGGTCACCATTCACGGCGACCTTCTTTACTATGCGTTATACCCAAATAATTTTAAATCTTCTCCTGAATCTGAAATGATTTTCTCAAATCGTAATCCTACTTTTTCTAAAAGCTTTCCTGAGGCGATGTTATCTATAGAAGTAATTGCTACAATTCGTTTCATGCTGAGCTTTTGTACACCGTATTCGATTATCGCAGAAGCTGACTCGTAGCCGTATCCTTGTGAACGAAATGTCTCTAAAAAGGCAAATCCGATATCAACGTCTTCTAATGAATCTCTTTTAATAAGGCCACACATACCAAGTGGAGTGAGATCTTCTTTTCGTTCTACTAAGTAAAGGCCAAATCCGAGTTTGTTATACATATCGATGGGACCGTTTACAATATAACTTTTTGCATCTTCTAAGTTTCTAACTCCTTTGTCACCGATAAACTGAATCCATGCAGGATCGTTTACTAACTCAAGAATAAAAGGAGCGTCTTTTATATCAAACCAACGAAGGTTAAGACGTTCGGTTTCAAGAACTATCAATTATTACACCACCTTTAAAAAGTTATAACAATTAGTATGGATTGTGTAAAACAAAAGTGCAACATATTTTAATGGAGCTTTGTTTGTTCACATAAAGTTCGTTTGTTTTGTATAGGGAGATATTTTATAATTAGGATTGATTGTAAAGAGTGAGATGCTTATACAATGACTCCTAGGTGACTAGGAGTTTTTACTATATAACTATCATTATTACTAAATATGACACACTACACATTCTACTCAAGGAGGTACATAATGAAGAAATTATATAATGCATCGTTTACGTATTTGATTATCGGTTTATTATCAGGGATTTTCGCTAGGGAGTATGGTAAGTATAAAGGGATTTTAGGATCTACTTTGTTAAATCTTTTGCATACACATACACTTGTACTTGGCTTTTTCTTCTTTTTAATTGCTTTAGGATTAGCAAAAGTATTCGCGTTTCATGAAGTGCAAGGGTTTAATAAGTGGTTTGTTTTACATAACATTGCATTAGCATTAATGTTAGGTTCGCTAGCAGCGAGAGGGCTTCTTCAGTTAAATGGAGCTGACTTTAAAGGGTTAACTTATATTGTAGGATTTTCTCATTCGTTGATGGCAGTTACTTTAATTTGGTTTATGTTGTTAATAAAGAAATCGTTTAAAATGTAGTGGAAAAGAACTTGTAGCGTGTGCTGCAGGTTCTTTTTTGTATGTTTAGGTTTAAAAATCTCATTTTTCTAATTATTTTGTATAAAGATGGTATACTTGTTTTAAATTTAAAAAGGAGAGTTGATTATGGAAATAACAATTGAACATGTAGTAAATGAATTAAAAGGCATACTTCCTGAAGATCGAGTAGTAATAAATATGACAGTACGAGAGTTACATAGTAAAGATGAATCTTACCATGTTAGTAGTTTACCTGATGTAGTTGTTTTTCCAAAAACGACCGAAGAAGTTAGCGCGATAATGAAAATAGCGAGTCAGCACGGAACAGCTGTCGTTCCATTTGGAGTAGGGTCCAGTTTAGAGGGACATGTAATTCCTTACGAAAAAGGAATCACAATGGACTTTTCTCTTATGAACAAAATACTTGAAATAAGAGAAAAGGATTTTCTTGTGAGAGTACAGCCAGGGGTGACGCGCTCTCAGCTTAATAAAGAATTGAAAAAGTATGGATTATTTTTTAGTGTAGACCCAGGAGCTGATGCAACGTTAGGAGGAATGGCTGCTACAAATGCGAGCGGAACGACAGCGGTAAAGTATGGGGTAATGCGTGATCAAGTCCGAGATTTAGAAGTCGTTCTTGCTGATGGAGAAGTAATACATACCGGGAATTTAGCGGCGAAGTCATCATCAGGTTATCATTTAAATGGTATTTTCGTAGGCTCAGAAGGAACACTTGGATGTTTCACGGAGTTAACTTTAAAAGTATACGGTATACCAGAACATGTTATGGCTGCGAGGGCATCGTTTCCAACTATAAATGATGCAGTAGAAGCTGTAATTAACATATTACAGGCAGGTATTCCAATCGCGAGAATTGAACTCGTTGATGAATTATCTATGAAACAAGTAAATCATTACAATGAAACAAGTTACAGAGAAGAACCGACACTGTTTTTAGAGTTTCACGGCAATGAAGCAGGGTTAAAGCAAGATATTGAATTTACGAAAGAAATCGTTCTTGATCATAAATGTATAGAAATTGCATTTGAGATGGAAACAGTAGCGAGAAATAAACTGTGGGATGCAAGACAT
The DNA here is from genome assembly GCF_022663635.1 of Bacillus cereus group sp. BfR-BA-01356. NCBI lineage: Bacteria > Bacillati > Bacillota > Bacilli > Caryophanales > Bacillaceae > Bacillus > Bacillus cereus group sp. BfR-BA-01356. The sequence goes on from NZ_JAKUFX010000003.1 coordinate 56,022, forward strand.
AACTTAGCGTACTCTTACGTGCATAGTTATCCTGGTAAAAAGCTAATGAGTACAGACGTATGTGTGCCAATTTCGGAATTAGCTGGAGCGATTCAACATGCGAAAGAGGTATTAGATAAAGTAGGGCTTATTGGCGGTATTCTCGGTCATGTTGGGGATGGGAATTTCCATGTACTCTTAATGATTGATACAAATGATAAAGAGGAAGTGAAGAAGGCAGACGAAATAAATGAAAGTATCGTTCAGTATGCTCTTAAACGAGGAGGAACGTGTACAGGAGAACATGGCGTTGGAATCGGAAAACGAAAGTATCAAGAAGAAGAGCATGGGGCAGCATTATTTGTAATGGAGAAAATAAAGAAAGCTCTTGATCCGCAAAATATTTTGAATCCGAATAAGGTGTTTCAATTAAAAGATAGGGGCTGAGTGGATGAAAGTACTAGAAGCGATAAGTAATGTAGCTGGAATGTATTTTGCATTTTGGACCGGCTGCTGCACTCCCAAGTGTATTAGCGGCAGTATGGCATAACATTGCAGGGCCAATATTAGCAACCATCTGGTCAAAAAATGCAAAAAATGAAAAGAATACTTTTAGCGATGAAAATGTATTAATAAATATAGAAAAATAGGAATGATAAATAATGCAAAAACGTATTGTACATTTTGAAGGAATGGTTGTATTTTTAGCCACAATTTATATGTATTCGATATATGAGTTTAGTTGGATTATATTTTTTGTATTCCTTTTAGCGCCGGATCTATCAATGTTAGCATATGGGATTAATAATCACGTTGGTGTGAAAATATATAATGTATGTCACACATATATCATATCCATATTAATTGTTCTACTAGGTGTCTATTTTAAGATAGATACCGTTATAATGATTGGCTTAATATGGACAGCATATATTGGAATGGATCGAATGTTTGGGTATGGATTGAAATATGAGACGGGTTTTAAGGATACTCATATTCAGAGGTTATAAGAAAAAGTATTCATATTTACAGCGGATTTATTAAAATATTGAACGAAATTCAGTGAATGAATTTCGTTCAATTGTTGAGAAATATATATATAGATAGATATAAATAATCGAATTATGTTATTTTTATGATAATTAAAAGAAGGAGAGTGGATTTGATGAATATACAAATCACTGGCAATGAATTAATTACTAAGATGCTGAATGATTGGTATCGAGATATTAGAGCTCAACGTATAAGTGAAGCGAAAAAATTAAAAGGGGAGATCGATAAAAAGCTTTATATTATCGAATCAGATGTAAAGGTTTCATTTCACTATTATCTGTTAGAATTTCGATATAAAGTGTTAATAGATGGTTTAGGTAATTTGAAAAAAGCTTTTGATAAAATAGATGCATTGCCTAAACCAAATGATGAATATTCTAATTATTATTATTATTTATTCAAAGCCATTCATTATACAATTCTTACTAATTATAGTGAAGCTAGCAACTATTTTGAAAAAGCTGAAGGGTTATTAGAGCATATTTCAGATGAAATTGAATATGCAGAGTTTAATTATAGAGTTGCTATATTAAAATACCACTTGCATTACGCATATTCAGCTATTGAATACGCTTCAAAAGCAAGAGATATCTTTGTTAAACAAGCAGGGTATGAAGTGAACATAGCGCTGTGCGAAAATATATTAGGATTATCTTTTTCGGAATTAAAGCAGCATGATAAAGGTGAGGAATATATTGCGTCAGCAATAAACATTTTACAAAAAAATGATGCTGAAATGTTAGTATTAAGAATCAGACATAATTTAGGTTTATTGTATGCGAGTCAAAATCTTTCAGTTTTAGCAATTAGACACTTATCTGAGGTTTCTAAAAAAATGCCTACTCATTATAAGGCAATCTTTTTAGAGGCAAGAGAATATTATAAATTAGGTGAAATAGAAAAAGCGAAGGAATTAATTGAAAGTGGATTGAAGGTTTGTGAGGAATTAAAAAATGATGAATATAGATATCACTTTTTAATTCTAAAGGGATTTTGTCAGCATTTAGAGGTAGAAAAAATAGAAAAAATTATTCTCGAAGGTTTTTCTTACTTTGAAAGAAAAAATTTATCGGAGTATATTCACGAATATACTGAAAGTCTGGCATTAGAGTTTCATAAAGTAGGTAATATAGAAAAAGCAGAAAAGTATTTTTTTATGAGTTATGAAATAAAAAAGAGAATACTTGAAAAAGAAGCATTGAAATAAAGAAAAAACTTGGATTATCTATAATGGGAATAGCAGCTGGAGTTATGGGGTTTTATGGTAGAAGGTCTTTGTAATAAATTAGCTCAAAGTGGATATGGTGGAACGTTTATAATTATAAAACCTAATGAAAATCCATATGCTGTCTCTGAAGATACAACGATGCCTGCAAAACAAATCTTCTATTGAACGTGGGTAATTAAACAAGTCACAAATTATAATTTGTGACTTGTTTAAGGTTGGATACTAAATGTGTTGCTTTCAATATTGAAAGCAACTTTTAAGTTTGTGATTAATAGTTAACTTAATAAATTTTTGGGTTAAAATAAAAACAAATTTTTAATCAAGTGCCACAAAAAGTACGATAAGGGCGATTCGTCGGTGCAGGCGGAGCGCAGTATTCTTCTTGATCTGTAGAATACGCATAAGGGTTTGATAAAGCTTCAAGAAGTTTCTCCATTACGCTATAGTCGTCATTTGTAACAGCTGCTTCTAATGCTTCTTCTACACGGTGGTTCCTCGGGATGATTGATGGGTTATTATTTTTCATCATCTCGTAGGCGTTTTCTTTCAATTGTTCTTGTCTGTCTAATCGAGATTGCCACAGTTTGTACCATTCTTTAAATTCAGGACTTTCAAATAGAGCTGTATTTTCGATAGCATCAAGAGTTAATGAACGGAATGTATTTGTGTAATCCGCTTTATATTTCTCCATCATTTTTAAAAGTTGCTCAATAAGTGAGTGATCTTGTTCTTCGTTGCTAAATAGTCCTAATTTCTTTTTCATTCCAAGGAACCACTGTTTTTCATACTGTACGCTAAATTTCGAAATTTCGTCTTGAGCGATTTTTAATGCTTCTTCTTCATCTTCGTGCAGAATTGGTATTAAAGATTCAGCTAGTCGTGCTAGATCCCATGCGGCCATATATGGTTGATTTCCATATGCATAACGACCTTGTGTGTCAATAGAGCTAAATACAGTTCCTTGGTCGTAATTGTCCATAAATGCACAAGGACCGTAATCAATTGTTTCGCCACTGATCGTTATATTGTCAGTGTTCATTACGCCGTGAATAAATCCAACAAGTTGCCATTTTGCGATAAGACTGGCTTGTCTTTTAATGACTTCTTGTAGTAATGCAGCATATTGAAATGTACCGACGCGAATATGGCTACTAGCTACTCTAGTTAAAATTGCTCCAGGTAACTTTGTTTCACGATAGGTTGGTTCACCGGTTGTGACAACTGCTAAACTGCGGGTAGTTGGAATATCGAGTGCATACATTGCTTCGCTAATAATATATTCACGTAGCATCGGACCGAGTGCAGCACGGCCATCTCCTCGGCGTGAATAGGGAGTAGGGCCAGAACCTTTCAGTTGAATATCGAAACGCTCACCTGAAGGAGTAATTTGTTCGCCAATTAAAAGAGCACGACCGTCGCCTAACATATTAAAATGTCCGAATTGATGACCAGCATATGCTTGAGCTAATGGATGAGCTCCTTCTGGGAGTGCATTACCAGCGAAAATAGCAATTTCAGCTTCCTTTTTCAGTTCTTCAGGGGTCAAGCCAAGAGATATCGCTAATGAATGGTTTAGTTTAACTAACTCCGGTGAACTTACGGGAGTAGGGGGGATTTCTGTATAAAATGATTGTGGTAAAGTCGTATAACTATTATCTAAATTCCAACCTGTTTCATTATTTTTAGTCATTGTATCTCCTCCTTTTTGTATTTTAAGTTATGTATTTGTACGTATGTATTCTTTGTAAAGTTAACTAAAAGTATAATATAATATTTCCCCTTGCAATCTATTGTAAGGACTTCATTGCACTATGTCTATTTAACAGCAAATTTAAAACCTCCATTTTAAGAAAATGGAGGTTTTATTATTATTTAATTTTTACAATTATTTTTCCTTTTGCTCTTCCAGACTCTGAATATTCCATTGCTTTTTGCGCATCTTCAAAAGGGAAAACTCGATCGATTACCGGTTTAATTTTTCCGGCTTCAATATAGTTTGCAATAGTACGTAATTGATCCCCGCTTGGCTTCATAAATAAAAATGAATATTGAGCATTATGCTTTTTTTCAAGTGCAGTAAGTTTTTTGCTGGCTAATGAAAATAAGAGAGTTTTAAAGAATCCTGAACCAAATTCTTTACCGAAGCGAGCATTCGGCATACCTGAAACGGAAACAATGTTTCCTCCGCTTTTTATAATATTGAATGATTTTTCAAGTGTTGCACCGCCGATTGTATCAAATACCGCATCATAATTTTTTAGTATATCTTCAAATTTTTCTGTTTTGTAATTAATAATTTCATCTGCGCCAAGAGACGTTACTAAATTTGCACCAGCTTCACTAGCAGTCGTTGTAACAGTAGCACCCATTATTTTTGCTAACTGAATAGCGAAAGTACCAACACCACCGGATCCAGCGTGAATTAAAATCTTTTGTCCTTTTTGTAATTGCATGATGTCATGTAAAGCTTGATAGGAAGTTAAGCCAACGAGTGGAATCGAAGCCGCTTCCTCAAAACTTAGATTTTTTGGTTTTAAAGCAATATCATCTTCATGAATGGCTATATACTCCGCGAAAGTACCAATCTTATTTTTTCTTGGACGAGCATATATTTCATCACCGACTTTAAAACGAGTCACTTTTGATCCAACCTTCGTGATGACACCGGAAAAGTCATTCCCAAGGATTAGAGGCATTTCATATTTCAGTAACATTTTAACTTTTCCATCACGTATTTTAAAATCAATTGGGTTAATACTAGCTGCATGAATTTCTGCGAGCACTTCATACTCATTAATATCAGGAGTAGGTACCTCTGCCATACGCATTGGGACTTTTCCATATCTATCAATTATCATTGCTTTCATATCTTATACCTCCAAGTTTTAATAAAAGTTTTGCAATAGCTTCTCAATATCTAATACAAGATTTTTTAATAAACCTAATTTTGTACGTATATCAATATAATAAAAATTCTTTGTACCTTCTTTTCTCATTAAAATAATGCCAGCTTCTCGTAAAATCTTAAGGTGATGTGATACTGCTGGACGGGAAAGGTGTGTTTGCTTCGTGATTTCTCCTACACGTAATCCTGTTTGACATTCTGTTTCCATTAGCACTAATAAAATAGCTTGACGTGTTTCATCACCAATTGCCAATAATACTTTTTGAGAATCAATAAAATCTTTTTTTATAATATTTAATTGTTCTTGTTTATTCATTTCAATCACTTTGCCTCCAGGTAATTAGTCGAAAGGTTTAAGATGATAAACCATTACTTCGATACGGTAATGCTACATGATTGTTGCATGAGGTGCAATATTGAGAAAGAAAATCGAGACGAATGAATTTTTTATTGTTGAAAATTATAGGGAGATAGAAAAGGGATTGGAAGGATTACATAACACAATAGATGAAGTTTTAAAAACAAAAAATGATGTAACAATAAAATAAGCGGTCGTAACCTTGTATAATCCATAAGGTTACGACCGCTTATAATGTTTATATTATTTTTGATTTTTACGATAGAACATGGTTCAACGTAAAGTAAGTTCTTTTGTTTTACACTTTCATACAGACACAATTCAGGTGGATTATAGATGTATGAAAAGGTAAAAGGAATTTTGGGGCGTAATCTATCTATATGATAATTCAAAATGAAATATAAGTCTATATTTTAATGTTTTTTTTGATTATATTTATGTCACTGAGCTCAGAACAATGATGTGGAGGGTAAATATATGAAATCGAATTATGTACCAGTTTTAATTGTTGGAGGGGGATTATCTGGGTTAGCGTCTGCGTTATTTCTTGCAAAACATAACATTGAGTACTTACTTATTGAAAGGCATCCGTCTACTGCCATTCATCCGAAAGCAGGTGGTCTTACTTTACGTACAATGGAGTTATTTCGAGAATTAGGCTTGGAACAAAGAATTAAATTGGCAGGTAAAGCATTAGAGAACTGCCGAGGAAGAATAGCGGTTCATACAATAGCTGAAGCGAATAAAGAAGACTTGGAACAAATGAGAGCGACGCAATACAGAAACGATGAAGAGTTACTTCAAAAAATAGAAAAGATTAGTCTATCAAAACAAACTGCATGTTATCAAATTATTTTAGAAGAGATGATGTTACAAGAGGCAAAAACGCTAGGCGGGCAACTATCTTTTTATCATGAATTAGTTTCATTTGAACAAAGTGAAAACGGGGTAAAAGCAAAGATTCGAAATCGTGAAACAGAAAAAGAAAGTGTCATACATTGTGACTATGTAATTGCAGCGGATGGAGCGAAAAGTAAAATACGTGAGCAGTTAGGGATTAAAACTGAGGGTCGTGGAACCATTGGTGGCTATTATATGAATATTTATTTTGAAGCTGATTTAAGAGAGTTTATACAAGGAGACGCATTCGGTTTTTCGATGGTACTTCATCCGGAGGTTCTTGGTGCACTTATCCCGGTTGATAACGTAAAAAAATGGATTTATCATGTAGCCTACGATCCATTAAAAGGAGAGGGGCTAGAGGACTTCACTATAGAACGTTGTAAACAAATTATTCAAATAGCAATTGGAAGTACAAATGTTGAATCAAAAATATTAAGTGTTTTACCGTGGGAAGCGGCCGAAAGTACAGCGGTGAAATTTCAAGGGAATCGAACCTTTTTAGTTGGAGATTCAGCACATATTATGCCGCCAACAGGAGGATTTGGTTCAAATACAGGAATACAAGATGCGCATAACTTAGCTTGGAAATTAGCGGCTGTTATAAAAGGGAAGGCAAAACCAAAACTGTTAGAAACATATCATGAGGAGAGACACTCTGTTGCAAAATTAACGACAGCTTATGCAAGTAGTTTACTGTTTCGTGCTGCGAATAGAGAGGAAGGCAGTTTGAATAATATGGATGGTTTAGCTGTTACAGTTGGATATCAGTATTGTTCAGAGGCAATTATAGATGATTCAGTCACTCCGCATAGAATGGATAGCATAGAGTTGAACGGAAGACCTGGAACGCGAGCGCCACATTTATGGGGAACGTATGAAGGGAAGAAAGTTTCTACATTAGACTTATTCGGTAACAGTTTTGTATTACTTACAGGAGTAGAAAATAGTTCTTGGGCTGAGGCAGCACATGCTGTTTCAGCTAAATTAGGAATACATATAAAAGGGTATCGTGTTGGCTTAAGTGGAGACTTTGTTGTTCCAGAAGATATTTTTAGCAAATTATATGGTATAGAGAATGGAGGTGCTGTATTAATTAGACCAGATGGCTTTATCGGATGGCGTTCGGAAAAAAAGGTAGTAAATCCAGATATAGTATTGGAAGAGGTAATGAGAAATTTATTATGTGATTTTTAAGTAACTACAGAAATATTGTTTTATGTGCTTCACTCTACTGAAAAAAATATTCACAAATTTCAATAGGTTTGATATGATTAAATTCGACAAGTTAATAGAGGCCGGAGATATTTGAGAAAAGCCATAAAATTATTTAGGGACACAGGAGTGTAGCCTAAATAATTTATGGCTTTTTTTATTGAATGAACCGTACAAAATAGGGAGTTACATGTGAAAAGGAGGGTTATAGAAATTAAATAGGATAATACTAGTTTTCTATATTAATAATATAGAAAACATTTGTAAGATTGGAATTTTAATATAGGTTTATAAAAATAATGAAAGTGTGTCTTCTGTTTCGTGTAAATCTCATTAGCTTGTTGAAATTTGCAACGTAGGAAGGGTTAGAAGAATGAGAAAGATTATTAGCGTTTTAGTTATTTTCTTTATGACTGGAAGTATGTTTGCTGGGGGAGCTGTTCATGCGAAAGCAGAAGGAAAGCATGAATGGAATACGAATAAGTTTTTAAATATTGCACATCGCGGAGCAAGTGGGCATGCACCTGAGCATACTTTTGCTTCTTATGATTTAGTGAAAAAAATGAAAGCGGATTATTTAGAATTAGATATTCAATTAACAAAGGATGGCCAATTAATTGCAATGCATGATACAGCAGTTGATCGCACTACAAATGGAACAGGCGAAGTACGCGATAAAACGTTAAGCGAAATAAAGAGTTTAGATGCTGGATCATGGTTTAATAAAGCGTATCCAGAAAAGGCTAAGCAAGAGTATGTTGGGCAAAAGGTTCCAACTCTTGAAGAAATCTTCCAAAAGTATGGAAGAAGTATGAAGTATTATATTGAAACAAAATCACCAGATGTGTATCCAGGAATGGAAGAGAAATTGTTGGCGTTGTTACAAAAATATAATTTAGTAGGCCAAAACATGTCTTCTAGTCGTGTTATGATTCAATCATTTAGTAAAGATAGTTTGAAAAAGATTCATAGTATGAATGAAAATATTCCGTTAGTTCAATTGCTTTGGTATTATCCAAATGAAAACAATGAAATTGTTGAATGGTCTGGCATTACACATGAACCGAAAAGTGTAACAAATGATGATTTTCAAGAAATTAAAAAGTATGCAGCGGGTATTGGACCAAACTTACGTAATGATAACGGGGAACTAATTATTGATGAGTCCTATATGAAAATGGCTAGGAAAAATGGACTGTTAATTCACCCTTATACAATTAATGAGAAACCAGATATGAGATTGTTAATCAAATGGGGTGCTACAGGAATGTTTACAAATTATCCGGATCGATTACATAGTGTATTGAAGGAAAAATAAGTGGAACAGGGTATACCAGTGTTTTAGGTATACCCTTTTTAATCTAACTCTCCGATAAACAGAATCTCTTTTTTATAGCATTCATCTGCATCATAAATAATTTCTTGAAAGTGAAGCGTTTTGAAGGAATGACAAACTGACATTTCCCATGTCTCCCAAAAATCAATTTCATTTGAAAGAAGAATCCATTTTTGAAATTCACTATCTCTATTAAAGAAATTATGAAAGTAGTCCTCATTTTTAAATATAATGATTTGCGAATCCCACAAATTATTTATAGAAATCAAAACAACAACTCGATATGTATGTGTATCGCTCGGTTTCATATTTATTAAATGATTTGCTTGATTTAATAAGGTTTGAATACATAACCGTTTTACTTTTCTAGGTGTTTTACGAGAGTCAATAAAAGCTTGCGAAACTGGCAATAGCATATTCCAATATTCATCGTTATAGAAAGTAGAAGGGAACGTTTTTGTATGTTCCTCAATTCGCTTTATCATAGTGTTTGTTTTTCGGTTCATACCACGTATTTTCTTTTCACGCATTGTGAGTCATCTCCATAAATTTTTGTAATGCAGCAGAGTGATATATATCTTTTCTAGTAATAAAAGTAGTAGGAACTTTTTTGAAGCTATTTGGTAAAGGATTGAATGATATGTCATGTTTATGACCACTTAAAATAGACTTCATCATAATTGCTATGCCCATACCTGATTTTACACATGCGAGAATCGCTTCAATTGTTCCAAACTCTAATACTCGCTTAGGTGAAATTCCTTCTTCTTGAAGCCAATCTTCTAATAAATTTCTATAATAGCACCCATGACTAAATGCAAGTAAATTCATGTCTCCTATGTCTTTAAAGGAAGATAAAGGCTTTTTGCTAATGAGAACTAATTCTTCTTCACGAAATATATTTGTATGAAGTTCAGCATGCTGAGTAGAGCCAGCTATAAACGCTCCGTCCAGTTTTCGTTCTAGTACAAGCCTAATCAATTGTTCCGTCGTATTTGATTCTAAAATCAATTCGACTTTTGAGTATTTCTCATAATAGGCCGTTAATATAGATGGAAGTCTTACAGCGGTTGTAGATTCTGTACATCCAATTTTTAAAGTGCCTCTTGGTTCGATCCCATTACTTTGAACTGCTTTAACAGATTGATCCATTAAGTAGATAATTTGTTTGGCGTATGTTAATAAAATCTCACCGTTAGAAGTTAAAGTTACACCTTTTCCGTTTCGGTAAAATAAAGGCACACCTAATTCGTTTTCTAGTTGTTTCATACGCATTGTTACGCCAGACTGTACATAGTTTAAATTTTTAGCTGCGTGAGATATGTTTTTTTCTTTCGCAACTTCGTAAAATACAGTTAAATCTTTTATATCCAAATATCATCCCTCCAGAAAAGGTATCATTTTTTTTGATGAATTACATGATAAATCTTTATTTTATATGATATCAGAACTTTCATACAATGGAAGGGGATGGAGGGATTATTGTGTTAATGGAAGAAAGGGTGAATAGTACTTATAAGTGGGTTATGTTAATTTTTGCGACGGTTGCTCAAACAACAGCGACACTTATAACGTATGGTGTTGGAGCGTTTGCTTTATTTTGGAAAGAAGAATATGCACTTACGAATACGGAGATTGGATTGTTAGTAAGTGTTGTAAATATAGGACCGCTATTTTGTATGCTTTTTGTCGGGCGGTTACTTGATCAATACAATGAAAAGTTGTTAATTTCGATAGGTTCATTTTTACTAGGAGGTTCGTTTTTACTGACTAATATGGTCAATGGATTTAATGGGTTACTCTTTGTACTTTTATTAGTAGGAACGTTTTATAGTGTTTCGCAGCCAGGAGGAAGTAAGGTGATAATGAAGTGGTTCTCAAAAGAAAATCGCGGGTTAGCGATGGGGATTAGACAAGCCGGTATACCGATTGGTGGTACATTAGCGGGAGTATTGATCCCGTTTCTTACAATAAAATATAATATGGCCTATGCGGTAAATAGTATTGCATGTATTTGTATAATTGGAGGGTTTTTATTTTTTATATTTTATAAGGAACCATATATTCAAGAGAAAGTTAAACAAGAACGTAGTAAACTTTCTTTTTGGATGCAGTTAAAAGAAGTGATGTGTAAAAAAGAGTTGTATGCAATTTATATAACTGGCATTTGTATGATTTCATTGCAAATGGTGTTAGTTGCGCACTTTATAAAATTTTTAGTATTGGAACAATCAATCACGCCAATTTTAGCTGGAAAAGTATTTTCCGTTATGTTCTTTTCTGGAATGGTTGGTAGGGTTATATTAGCAGCTACTAGTGATTTATTTTATAAGGGGAATAGGCGTACCCTCTTATTTATAACTGTTTGTATTTCTATTTTCTTCATTCTAATATTAGTAATGAGCATACATACAATAACGAATGTATTGTATGGTGTAAGTGCGTTGTTAGGATTCTTTTCAATTGGATGGTTTAGTCTTTTTATAACTGAAGTTGCGGAATCAGCAAGTGAAGAATCGGTAGGGATGACAGTGAGTTTTGCACTTACATTAAATCAAATTGCCATTATTGCTGCGCCTGCTTTATTTGGTTATATTGTAGATAAGAAGGGATATACGTATGCGTGGTTATGCATAGTTGTATTACTAACTATTTCAGCGGTTAGCTTATATAGGAATTATAGAAAATGAAGGAATGTTAGCAATGTAAATTTTTTATGAAGAAAGTCTAAAGAAATGTTGAATGAGCGACATTTCTTTTTTTATTTGTTGTATAATCAAAATGTAAATGAGATTCGTTTTCAATTTCGTTCATTACCTCTTTTGAAATTACCTGTAATTTTAGCCATAATTAGCTGTTTTTCTTTATCGTTATTTGCATGATTTATTTTATTTAAAAATTTTTCAGCATCATTTCCTTTTAATACCATAATCTGTTTTCCGTAATATTCAATTAATACCATGTTATTTTTTGTTATCCGATAATGAAACATCTTATCATCTAAACGATTGCGTTTATCGGTGTTTTTCATATTACATCTCCATTCTTTTTAGTATGTAACAAATGTTACAAAAGAATTTGAAATTATAGTGTAATGCATCCGATTGTATGTTGGAAATTTTGCAAGAAAGAAATACAATAGAGAGTAGTCAAAATTGAAAATGAGAAAAAGGAATCTAGTTTTAACAGAGTGAATATTAAATAATATTATAATATACTTGATAATTAAAAGATATAAAATAGAATGGATGTACGTTAAGTGAAACTAGATAAAAGAGGGTTCCTAGTATGTTAAAGAAATGGTTAATCGTTTTCTTTATTTTTGCAGTTTTTTGTGGAAGTATTGTTACACTAATACATGCAAATAAAGGGAAAAAATATGATGCAAAGGCATTTTCTAATGTAAATAGTAAGCAAAAAGATGTTAAGCAGGAAATTGATGCGAATGAGAAAAAGCGTTATGAAATTGCAGCTGGAAAACTAGATCAGTACTTAAAAGATAAAGGATTTAATGGGAGTGTTCTTGTAGCAAGTAAAGGTCATGTAATTTTACGAAAAGGCTACGGTTATGCGAATGTGAAAGATCAAGTATTAACAACGCCAAGAACGAAATATCGCATTGGTTCTATTACGAAAACAGTTGTTGCAATATCTATTATGCAACTAAAAGAAAAAGGGAAGTTGAACATTGAAGACAATGTAAATAAATATATCCCATCGTTTCCGGCAGATAAAAACATTACGTTACGAAACTTGTTAACACATACGTCTGGATTACCAGAACAGGGACAAGGTAGTGTTGACGCAGCATCACGGTTAAAATTAGTAACGTGGATTGGGGCACAAACGTTACAATTTCCAGCAGGGACAGGATGGAAATATACAGATTATAATTATATGGTGCTTGCATATATTGTAGAAAAAATATCGAATAAACCACTTGCTGAATATGTGAAAGAAAATATTTTGACTCCCGTTGAAATGAATGAATCTGGAATGGGCGCAACACTTCCAGAAGATATTTTCTTAGCAGAAGGGTATACGAAAAAAGATAATAAGTTAATAGCCACGCCGCGCTTAAAAATGAACTGGCTGTATGGTTGTGGTGAAATGTATACGACTGTTGAAGATATGAAAAAGTTAGATGAAGCTATTATGGATGGTAAACTACTTTCTAAACAAAGTGTATCAGATATGTTTTCTGCATCACCTGCAAGAAAATATGGATTTAGTTTCTATATTTACCCAGATTATTATCATAACCACGGTGTATTAGCTGGCTGGAACACTTTTAATAATTTTAACTGGGATAAACGAACGTTTGTCATATTATTTTCTAACGTCCAAAATGGTATGAATGACGCATTTAATCAAGAATTTAGGAAAATGGCGAATGATTTAATAGAAGGAAAATAATTATAAAAAATCGGTATGGATATGTAATTATCAATACCGATTTTTTTATTTTGTAAAGTTTTACTTACTGAATAAAGTGAAACTTTATTCAGTGGAGGGGCTTTGTTCATCCCCACTGAGTAGAAGCCCTCATCAATCGGGCTTTTACGGGCAGCAGGGCCCCCACCTAACTTTTTTGCTTGCGCTGAATTTTGAGGTGAGGGTCTTACTGCCCACAAATAGCGGGATAAATAGGTAAGAAAGGTGATTGGCATATGAATAAATCTAAATAGGTAGTTAAATGCTAAGTAATGCAAAGAACAATTGGTAATTTTTACATTGATAAAAAAGCTTGAGCTTCACACTATGTGAAGCTTTATATTATTGGAGACAAGAACAGGAGGTTGAAAAAATGAAAAAAGCAATAAAGTTTTGTTTAATAGCTACATTATCTACAACAATTATTAGTGGATGCTCTTTTGAGGGTAACAATGAAAATGTTAAAGGGAAAGAAGGGGAAAAAGTAGAGGTACAGAAAAATGCTGGGAAATATACGATGCCAGATGAAAAAGATAAACATGAAGGTACATGGCTGCAATGGCCACATGAATACACATATGGTGAAGAGTATAAGAAGGAAGTTGAACCTATTTGGGTTAAGATGGCAAGTGCTTTAACTGAGGGTGAGAAAGTCCACATTGTTGCATATGACCAGGAAGAAAAAGAAAGAATCAATAACCTTTTAACAGATGAAGGGTTAAATATGGAGAAGATTGATTTCTTTATCGCGCCTACTGATGATGTATGGGCAAGGGACAGTGGACCAATTTTTGTTTATGACAGCAATAAAAATCTCAAAATATTAGATCCAGCATTTAATGGTTGGGGGAAGAAAACACCTTATAAAAATGATGCTCAAATACGTAAGAATGTTAGTAAACAATCAGGAATTGAAAGAGTTGATTGGGGGGAATTTGTCCTTGAAGGCGGCGCAATTGAATTAGACAGCAATGGGACTGCTTTATTAACTCGAAGTGCAGTAACGAATAAAAATAGAAATCCTGATTTATCAGAAAAGGAAATTGAAAAATATATAAGTGACCTTGGGGTATCAAACTTTATTTGGTTAGACGGAGTACCTAATTTAGATATTACGGACTTTCATATTGATGGATTTGCTAAATTCCATAATAAATCTACCATTGTAACGATGAAAGAAGATGACCTAGCCGAATGGGGTTTATCTAATAAAGATATGGATACATTGTTAGATGCAAAAAATGCTTCAGGACAGAAATATAAGTATGAATACTTGCCGCTTAGTAAAGAAAAGGTTGCTTTAGAAAATGGAAAAACTCTCGATTATAAGGGGTCGTATATCAATTATTATATCGGAAATACAGTTGTATTAGTGCCTAATTATAATGATCCGAATGATAAAATTGCAAACGATACGATTCAGAAGTTATACCCAGATCGTAAAGTAGTCGATATTGATGTGAGAGAGTTGTATAAAAACGGCGGTATGATTCATTGTGTGACACAACAACAACCAATTGCATTGAAGTAATTAATTTTAATTTCGTTGTGCTGCTATATAGACAAAATAGGTGGAATCTTATTACCTATTTTGTCGTTCCTTATTATTTGTAATAATAAAATTTCAATATAATGATAAATGAATTGTAGTGTATGTTCGCTTTTCGTTTTATATGGTAAAGGAGAAAAATGTTTGTGTTAAAGAATTTTAAAATAGTGTTTTCGTATTTCCCTATCGTTTTGCAGTACATTTTAAATGTAGCTTTAATTTGCTTAGGGATTGTTCTAAGTGTGTTTCTTATGAAAGAAGTCATTCAGTTTATACAAGAAATGAAATTGGATAGTAATGAATCTAGTTATCATTTAATTGATAGTATCGTTGTATTCTTTTTGTACTTTGAATTCATCGTAATGATTATAAAGTATTTTCAAATGAATTTTCATTTTCCATTACGATATTTTATATATATAGGTATAACAGCTATTGTGCGTCTCATCATTATAGATCACGATAGTCCGTTAGATTTATTGTTATATGCCTGTGCAATCTTTGTATTAATTAGTGCATTGTTCATTGCGAATTCTAAAATGATGCGTCGGGATTTAGAATAGTGACATTTGTTGTTGAATTAAATAAGATATTTTATCTTTTTGCAAAAAAGGAGTAACGGTATTGAAAGAAATAATCTTAACCAGCCTCATAATGATAGGGTTTATGATTCTATTATTTAATTGTATACTTTCATGATTTAAAAGAATAAAAGGTTAATAGAGAAAGAGGTTTTTGTAAATATGGTTCATTACAATAATCAAAATAGTTTACATCAAATATTTACATTAAAAGGGACAATTATAAGAGATATTTTCCCAAAAATCGTATTATATACGTGTATTTCAACGATAGTAGCTGTGATTAATTATTACTATACAGAAATAAATATAAATCAGACTCCTTGGGTAATCGTCGGAGGAGCTTTAGGATTACTATTAGTGTTTCGTACGAATACTGCCTATGATCGGTACTGGGAAGGTAGAAAGCTGTTTGGCACGATTGGTGCTTGTACTAGAAATTTAGCAATTAGTTTTTTGTGTCATTGGGATTCTAAAGGGAAGAGTATGGAGCAGGAAAAAATAAAATTTTTACATCTATTAATTGCATTTCCAAAGTTAGCGAAAGGACACTTGAGAGAGGAAAAAGATTTATCTGAAGTGAAATCATTGCTTGCTGTCTGTTCTGAGAAGGAAAAAGCATTTTTGGTTGAGTCCAATCATTTACCGATTAGTATAGTTTTTATGTTGAAAACTATACTATCAAAAGGTTTGAAAACGGGGCAAATTCATCCAAATGCGATAATTAGTATGGAAACAGATTTGAATACGTTACTTACATCTGTGGGTGGATGTGATCGTATCAAAACAACACCTATTCCTTTTGCATATTTTGCTCATATAAAAATTTTATTGATTATATTTTGTGCAACTTTACCGATTGGTCTTGTTGATAGTCTCGGATGGTTTACAGTACTTGCGACTACGTTTATAAGTTTTGCATTCATAGGTATTGAAGCAATAGGGGTTGAAATTGAAGATCCCTTTGGTCAGGATCCAAATGATCTTCCGCTAGAAGGAATTTGTATAGGAGTAGAAGCGCATTTGGTGAATCTATATAATCAAAATGATCTATTAGAAGTAATGGGTTTGAATCTTGATAAAAAAATCATTTAATCATTTATTGTTGTTTTAAAATAGGTTATTTAAAAACTTGTCAAGAGTCAATTTAAGGCTTAACGTCAGCTTTATATTTTTTATATAAATATATAATATTCCTCCATGCTATAATCCATTCATGAAATGTACATGTTGCATGAGTTGTAATGAAAAAAGACATAAATTTAGGAATAGTTGGCTTTGTAAAATCAGTTATGTAACTACTACTAAAAAGCGAGGTAAATAATATGGAACAAAAACATAATGGCATTATTTTTACTGCAATACCAGACGAATCAAATGAATATTATCAACCATTTTATGAAGACTTGATTTACTTTAATGAATGTTTAAATGAAAAGAAATCAATTGCGGATCAACTTATATCTTTATCTGCTGAAGAACAAGACTTTCATACGAGCTGTTTTGAGTATGATGATATTTGGCTAAGAGATGTTGCACCGGTTGTCACAAATCATCTAGTTAAATTTAAATATCGACCAAATTATTTACCAGATGATCAAGGGCGATATTTAGATCAACAATTTAATAAATGGTTGAAAAAGAATGACTTTGAATATGAAAAATCCCCATTAATATTAGATGGCGGTAATCTTATTTGGAATAAAAAAGATACTGTAATATTAACAGAACGCATATTTGATGATAACGATGATTGGACAGAAGAGGAAATTATTGAGCAGTTAGAATGGGATTTAGATGTGAGCCGAGTTATTATTATTCCTGCTGAAGAAGGGGATGTACTAGCACACGCAGACGGAATGGTTAAATTTATTGCTGAACATACAATGTTTATTAGTGATTTTTTAGGGGATCATGAATTTAGATATAGTGTTCAAGAGATTATTCAAGAACAAATGCCAGAAGCTGAATTTATAGTTGTTCCCTCATCATATACAGAGAAAGGACAATATGATCAAGAGATAGCATCGGCAAAAGGGTTGTATATAAATATGTTAGAATCATGTGATGCTCTTTATGTTCCTAAGTTTGGACTAGCTAAAGATGAGGAAGTTTTACGTTATATTCAAGAGTATACGGAGAAACAAGTTATTCAAATTCATGTAGGAGAAATATCAACAATGGGAGGCGCAATGAATTGTTTAACATGGTATTGTCCAAGTCATTTGTTACCTTCAAAAATGAGAAGATTGAAAAATCAGAATGGGAATTTTTCAATGAAGAAGATTTTTGATTGGTTTTAAGAAATAAGTAATGAAAAGAAAATATATTAAAGGAGTATTAATATGTATACCATCGCTGAATTTTCTCGGATTTGTAAAATGAGTACGCGGATGTTAAGACATTATGACAAAGAGGAGATATTAAAACCGGCATATGTGAATCCGGTTAATGGGTATAGGTATTATGAACAAGAGCAGCTGGAAGTAGCGTTGAAAATAAAAAAGCTAAGGGAGTATAAATTTCCTCTTCCCAAAATTAAAATTGTTTTGCAGTCATCAGATCAAGATTCGTTTGTTCAACATATACAATCACAAATTATCGAGTTGTCTCATGAAGTGAAGCAAAATTTACAGGTTATTTCAGAAATGAATGAAATGGTAAAGGTGAATAGTAGTCTAAATATTGCTCGTCATAGAAATTACGATATATTAATGGGAATGAGGAATGAAGTAACGATAATTACTCAAAGAGTAAAAATAGATATAGATGATATGGATGATTATTTTTATGACTTATATAAAGAGGTACAAAAAAATAACTTTCAAATAGTCGGTTCTCCATCTGCAGTCTTTTATGATGAAGAATATATTCCAAGTAACAGTGATATTGAATTAAGAATCCCGGTTATGCAGGGGAATGATGAAGACGTAGCACAAGAGTATGAAATGAAACAACTAAGTCCACATCATATCGTTACTACTATGCATTATGGAAGTTACGACTATATAGGTTACGCTTATATAGCGTTAGAAGAATGGATTGAAAGAAATGGGTATGTGATAATTAATTCGCCATATGAGGTTTATATAAAGGGACCTGAATGTGATTGTTTAGCAGAAGAGTATGTGACACAAATTTGTTTTTTAGTTACGAAAATAGAATGAGAATAAGGATTGACATTAACATTATGTCAATCCTTATTCTATGTATGAAAGCAATTTATCATAATAAAAAGGAGAGAGAATATGAGAAGAATAATCATGATTATTTGTCTGATTCTAAGTATGGTATGGATTTCCGCATGTACTGCTGGAGTAGGAGAAGGTGAGAGTGGTAGCGCTGTTCTACCTAATCAGCTACCTAAAAATGTAGTGTTTAAAAATGGTACAATCTATACTTCAAATGAAAAGCAAGACATCGTAGAGGCTGTAGCCGTTAAAGAGGGGAAAATTATATTTGTTGGTTCAAACAAGGATGTAGAGGAATTTATAAATGAAGATACGAAAGTGGTGGATTTACAAGGACGTTTTATCCTTCCTGGTTTTGTGGACAATCATAATCATATATTTGAAGCAAAATCACCAGCAGCAGGAAATTGTAGTGTCTCACCAGATGCTTCTCTGCAAAAACAACGCTCGTATTTAAAGGCTTGTAAAAAAGGTGTGAAAGATGGCGAATGGATAAGTGGAACGGGGTTCAGTTTGGAAGCGTTGTTAAAAGATATGGACGAAAAATCAGAGCAACAAACCCCATTACAAGTTCTTGATGAGTTATTTCCTAATAATCCAGTATTAATTATGGAAAGAACCTCCCATTCTGTATGGGTTAATTCAAAGGCACTCGAGTTAGCTGGAATAAATAAAGATACAAAAGATCCACAAGGTGGAAGGATTATTCGGGATTCCGAGACAGGAGAACCGTTTGGTATTCTTTATGATACAGCAGGAGATATCGTGATGGAAAAAGCATGGAATTCTCAACCAAATCTGTTTGAAAAAAATTATGAAGGTTTATTAGACGGTTTAGATGAGGTTGCAAAGAATGGTATTACTACAGTTGGTGATGGACGTCTTTATTGGAAGCGAGGCTGGTTAGACGTTTGGAATAAAGTAAATGACGAAAAAAAGCTAACGTCACGCGTAGTACTTCGACCATGGGTATATCCAAATTTAAACGAAGCAGAACAAATGGAGTATTTCAAAAAAATTAAGCGTGATGATGTGTCATCCCGTATGCTTATTAATCAAGTGAAAATGTATAGTGATGGAATTAGTATTAATAGCACTGCTAAAACACTAGAAAAATATAAATTTGAATGGTTTACAGGAACTCCGTATGGGTTGAATTATATTCCAGAAGAAAAAATGAAATGGTGGTTAACCGAATTAAATAAAATTGGTTACGGTGCACTTATTCATACAATTGGAGATGCTGGGGTAAGAGAGAGTTTAAATGCGATTGAAGCAGCGAAAAAAGAAGGTGCAAACCAGCCTTATACACTTACGCATGTGGAAATGGTAGAAGATAGTGATATAGATCGTTTTGCTAAGTTAGGTATTAGCGCTGATTTTCAAGTAGGTCATGATTTTGCGGAAGATCCAAAACAAAGCTGGGCAAGTACGTATTTTACAAATCAGCAAATGAAACGAATTATGCCGTTAGGGCGAATTTGGAAAACCGGTGCGAATGTATCACTTAGTAGTGATTGGGATGTAAACGAACTGAATCCACTTGTGACGATTTCAAATGCATTAAGCATTGATGAAAAGGGCTTGTCTGATGTATACGCAGCTATTGATGCCTATACAATTAAGCCAGCTAAAGCGCTAGGTCTTGATAACATTACAGGTTCGATTGAAGTAGGCAAATCAGCTGATATGGTATTACTAAATGAAGATATTACTAAAATGAGTGCCGATAAGATTCCGAATGCGAAAGTTTTAGTGACGGTTTTACAAGGAGAAGTAGTGTATCACAAGGAGAAATAAAGAGTCACCTTATAAAGTTGCTACAAGTAAATGAATATATTCCTGTTGACCTTAACACGATGTCAAAGTATAGACTGGACATACATTCATATAAGGGGTGAACACGTATGAGAAATATAGAAAATAGTTTGTATTATATGCCTGCGGAATGGGAGAAACATGAAGGTACATGGCTCCAATGGCCACATGATAAAACACATAGGGGTGAAGGTTACAGAGCTAAGTTAGATGATATTTGGATATCGATGGCAAAGGAGCTTCACTATGGAGAAAATGTCCATATTGTTGTATGTGATGAAGAAGAAAAAATACATGTCCAATCGAAGTTAATGGAAGCTAACGTGAATATGAATAAAATTGATTTCTTAATTCAAGAAACTGATGATATTTGGATAAGAGATAACGGACCAATCTTTGTAAAAGATAAAGAAGGGAACCGCTATCTAACGCACTGGATATTTAATGGTTGGGGAGATAAATATCCGTACGAAAACGACGCTAATATTCCGAATAAAATAAGTGAAATGTATCGCATTCCAAAAGTTGAATCTAGTGTCTGTTTAGAGGGCGGGGGAATTGAGATAAACGGAAACGGGACCTTAATGGCGGCGGAAACGTCTATTATAAATGAAAATCGAAATCCTACACTAAGTCAGAAAGAAATTGAAATGGAGTTAACGAAATATTTAGGAGTAACAAATTTTATATGGATAACTGGTATACGTGGAGAAGATAATTATGATGAAGATACGGATTATCATATTGATGGCGCAGCACGGTTTGTAAATGAAAATACGATACTGTATGAATATGATCCTTTCGGTGAAGGAGAGTCATATCTTTTGGAGGCGTACGAAAAGCATTATCAAGAATTGCGACAAGCAAGAAATATAGATGGCAAGCCATTTCAGCTCATTCCAGTACCAGTAACAAGAAAATTGGTAAAAGAAGCAGATTGTAAAGGATCGTACTTAAATTTTTACATTGGTAATGAAGTTGTATTGGTACCTATATACGGTGATGAACATGATAAATTAGGGCTTCAAATCATTGAAGGTCAATTTCCAGGGAGAAGAATTGTCGGTATATATGTTAACGAATTGTATGCATACGGTGGTATGATTCATTGTGTGACGCAGCAGCATATAGAATAGAGTAATTCAAATAAAAAGCATGCAGAGCATATACTCTGCATGCTTTTTATAATGTTGAAAACTCCTCAACAAGTTGAGTGAATTGTTTCAATGCACTTTCAATCGGTTCTGGCGTAGTTAAATCAACACCAGCTTTTTTCAATAGGTTTAGTGGATAGTCAGAACTTCCACCTTTCAGGAATTCAATATAATTTTTCTGAGCATTCGGATCATCACTTAATAGTTTATCAGCGATTTGAATGGCAGATGCGAATCCAGTTGCATATTTGTATACGTAAAACGGGCGATAGAAATGAGGGATTCTAGCCCATCCGTATTTTACTTCTTCATCAAATACAAGTGAATCACCGTTATATTCTTTAAATAGCTTTTCATAAATTTCACTGAAGACTTGTGCATTTAATGGTTTACCTTGTTCAGCCATTTCATGTGTGATTTTTTCAAATTCTGCAAACATAATTTGTGTAAAGAAAGTACCTTTAAATTTCTCAATAAAATGGTTAATTAAATGGTTACGCACGTCCGTATCTTTTGCTTCTTTTAATAAATAGTGAATTAATAACACTTCATTTACTGTAGAAGCGACTTCTGCGACAAAGATAGAATAATGTGCAGAAATTCTTGGTTGGTATCCATGTGAATAGTGCGTATGCATACCGTGACCGCATTCATGAGTAAGAGTGAACAGGCTGTTTAAATCATCGTGATGATTTAAAAGAATGAAAGGATGAACGCCGTATACACCAAAGTTATAAGCACCAGAACGTTTTCCTGGTGTTTCTCTTACGTCTATATATCTTTTATCTTTAAAACTTTTTAATGTCTCAATATATTCTTCTCCTAAAGGAGCTAGTGATGCAATCATAATGTCAAATGCTTCACTATATGGGATGTCTTGTTTTGCACCTTCTACTAAATCGACGCCTAAGTCGTATTGTCTTAGTTCATCTACGTTTAATTTTTTTTTTCGAATTTCATTGTATGTATGTAATGTTTGAATGTTTTTTTTCGTTGTATCAATTAGGTTTTCGTATACTTCTTTCGGAACCATATCGCCAAATAATGATTTCTCTAGCGCTGATGGATAGTTTCTTAATTTCGAAACAGTAACATTATTTTTAATAGCAGCGGATAAAGTAGATGCGATGGAATTCTTTAACTGAACATATGGTTTGTAATATGCTTTATAAGCTTCTTTACGCTTTTCACGATTCGTATCTTCTATTAACTTTGCATACATTCCGCGTGTTAAGTTCACTTTTTCTCCATCGTCAGTCGTCACTTCACCAAATAATATATCTGCATTATTTAACATACCAAATGTGTGCTGTGGAGAAGAAAGAGCTTCACCCATTTGTGATAAAATTGCTTCTTGGTCCTTATTCAATACGTGTTTTTTATAACGATATAATTCAAATAAGTCTTCTTTATAATATTGTAAGCCTTCTGTATCTTCTATGTAAGAATGTAATGTGTTTTCGTCTATGCTAAGTAAGAAGGGGGAAAAGAAAGATTTCGCTGCACTTACTTTCACGTGTAATTGTGATACTTTATCGACAAGAGATTGCGCGTCAGTATCGCGTGTATCAAGGTCAGATTGTAATCGTGCATAAGCGAACATTAAAGATATTATGCTAGAAATTTCTTCACTCTTCGTTAAATAAGCTAATAAACTATTGCCATCGTGAATATTGCCATTAAACTCGTGTAATTCCTTCGTTAATACTTCAATTTTATGAAAATCACTTTCCCAATCTTCAATTGTATGGTAAATGTCTGTTAAATCCCATTTTTCTATATCAGCTACTTGTAATCGATCTTTAAGTTCTGTCATAATCATTTCCTTTCTAAACATGTAGTTATATTTCTATATAACTATGAAATACAACAAATTGCAAAAAATCCCTGCTGAAAATTGAAAAGCCTTGCTAAAATAACAAGGCTTACATACTTATAGTGTAATTCCGAATTTTGAATGTAAAAGGTTTGTATATTGCATGTCTGTAACGGTTTCTTTCGTTTTTTTACCATTTTTCGCTACTGTAAGGCTATCTTTCGTTAAAGAGGCATGCCCATCTTCAGTTAGTTTTACAATAAGAGGTACTTTATTAAAGGGTGATCCTTCATGTTCAACGATAATTTTTTGTGCTATATTTGCTTTTTCTTCATCCACTTCTTCTATATAAAATGCATAGCCTAACGTCCAATCATCAGCAGAAGATTGATCCAAGAACTCATTGTTTTTCCGCATCTCTAAAATGTAGTTTCCCTTTTCGGTCATTTCTTTACGAATACGATAATCTCCTGTAACAGAGTGAATGACTTCACCTGAGAAAGGGACAGGGGCAAGAGGTAAGTATGATCCGAATCCTACTTCAATTAAATAAAGTTCATTATGATGTGTTAAAACGGTTGCGATATGGCCAGAATCAACAGCCCATATGGAGTTTGCAGCGTTATAAACTGTTCCTGAAACGAGATGAACATCGAATCCAGAATCTTTCAGGAAGTAATACATAGTAGGATTGAGTTCATAACAAAGACCGCCACGGTTATTTACTAAAATTTTCTCTTTCAAATTTTCTTTTGATATTTCTTTAAAATTCTTTTCGAGAATATTTAAGTTTTCAAAAGGAACAGTTTGTGCCATTGCGTACATAATGTTAGATAAATCTTCAAATGAAACTGTGTCTTTTTCTTCTATATGTAATCGTGCGAAAAATTGTTTTTGAAAGTCTGTCATCGAAATCCCTCCGTTATGCTTTTATAGGTAAATTGTAAACAATCTTGAATAGGATGTGAAATGAAAACTACGTTGAATATTTGAAATTAGATTAAAAATAATATGGGAGAGTGAGAGATTGCTACTTTACTAACGGTGGGACGAATATTATAATAATTCTGATAAACTATGCAAACGCTTTCTTGGAAGGGGATGGTGTACAGATGTTTAAAAGAATAACAATAGTCGGATTGTCAGTTGTTATGTTTTTACCTAGTATATATGAGGGGAGTAAGGCATATGCAGACACAGTTAACAATGGAACGTTAATGCAGTATTTTGAGTGGTATTCTCCGAATGATGGGAATCATTGGAATCGTTTGCGTACTGATGCTGAAAATTTAGCGGAAAAAGGAATTACATCTGTTTGGATACCACCTGCATATAAAGGAACTATGCAAAATGACGTAGGATATGGAGCATATGATTTATATGATCTGGGGGAATTCAATCAAAAGGGCACAGTGCGGACGAAATATGGGACGAAAGCACAATTGAAATCTGCAATTGACGCTTTACATAAGAAAAACATCGATGTATACGGTGATGTAGTTATGAATCATAAAGGTGGGGCTGATTATACAGAAACTGTCACAGCAGTTGAGGTAGACCCGAGCAATCGAAATAATGAAGTATCAGGTGATTATGAAATTAGTGCGTGGACGGGATTTAACTTTCCAGGGCGTGGAGATTCTTATTCTAATTTCAAATGGAAATGGTATCATTTTGACGGAACGGATTGGGATGAAGGAAGGAAATTAAACCGAATTTATAAATTTAGGGGCATAGGTAAAGCATGGGACTGGGAAGTGTCTAGCGAGAATGGGAATTATGATTATTTGATGTATGCGGATCTTGATTTTGATCATCCAGATGTTGCGAATGAAATGAAAAAATGGGGAACGTGGTATGCGAATGAATTAAATTTAGATGGTTTTCGTTTAGATGCTGTTAAACATATTGATCATGAATATTTGCGCGATTGGGTAAATCACGTTAGACAGCAAACAGGGAAAGAAATGTTTACAGTAGCTGAATATTGGCAAAATGATATCCAGACTTTAAATAATTATTTAGCGAAGGTTAATTATAATCAATCTGTGTTTGATGCACCACTTCATTATAATTTTCACTATGCTTCAACAGGAAATGGGAATTATGATATGAGAAATATTTTAAAAGGAACGGTAGTTGCGAATCATCCTACACTTGCGGTTACTCTAGTTGAAAATCATGATTCACAGCCTGGTCAGTCATTGGAATCTGTAGTGAGCCCTTGGTTCAAACCGTTGGCATATGCATTTATTTTAACGCGTGCAGAGGGGTATCCTTCTGTTTTCTATGGTGATTACTATGGTACAAAAGGAAATAGTAACTATGAAATTCCAGCGTTAAAGGACAAAATTGATCCGATTTTGACGGCACGAAAAAACTTTGCATATGGTACGCAGCGGGATTATTTTGATCATCCAGATGTGATTGGCTGGACAAGAGAAGGTGATAGTGTACATGCTAATTCTGGTTTAGCAACATTAATCTCTGATGGACCAGGAGGGGCGAAGTGGATGGATGTTGGAAAGAATAACGCAGGGGAAGTATGGTACGATATTACGGGTAATCAAACAAATACTGTAACAATTAATAAGGACGGATGGGGGCAATTCCAAGTAAGTGGAGGATCAGTTTCCATATATGTTCAGCAGTAATTTGGTGATGAAAAAGAAGAGGTAGACTGAAATATAAGTTTTCCTCTTCCTTTTTACATTCTGTATAGTTATAAAAGTATGACACCTTTACTTCTCACGTAACATATAGTATGATGATTTCAATAAATTAGATTTCAATGACTATAATATAACTTAATGAGAGGTGCTTTTTGTGAGTGCGGTAGGTATTAAATAGGAAAAATTTAATGAAATAAATCGGATAAGACCAGGGGATTTTTATGTACATCATACCCCTAATTTTGTCATGCATTTATTTCAAAACCTATGAAGATACCTACAATACTTTATAAAGCGTGTAATAAGGGACTGCCATCTATTTTTTATGGCTTATTTCCTCATACGTTATTACACATGCCTTGTAAATGTAAAAGCTGCGGTATCCCCGCAGCTTTTTTGTATATGTTTTTATTGTATAATTATGGAATTTTATATATGACTCATTGGAATCTAATGAGTAGGTATCTTCATTTATGATAAAAATCAATCATAGTGAGGAGAAACAAAATGAATACGATGACTTTTGAAAAGTTACAATATAACGAATTAAAGGATATAGTGAAATCTTATTGTGTAAGTGGATTAGGTAAGGAATTATTAAACAAATTAGAGCCGAGTACGAGTATAAAAGTAGTGAGAAATCGGTTGAATGAAACGACAGAAGCACGAGCTATATTAGATGCAGAAGGGCATGTTCCTTTCTTCGGCATTTCTAATATTGCTAGTACAATTCAAAAATTAGAAAAAGGTATGATTTTAGATCCAGAAGAATTAGTGAGTGTTTCAGACTTTTTACGTGGATGTAGAAAGATTAAAAAGTTTATGTTAGATAAAGAATTTTTTGCACCAGTATTAGCTTCTTATGCAAATTCAATGACTGAATATAAAAGTATTGAAGAGGAAATTAACTTTTCAATTAAAGGAAATAGTATTGATGCAGCTGCAAGTAAAGAGTTAAAACGAATTCGAAATAATATCGATTCTGTAGATGGGAAAATAAAAGAACGTTTAACGAAGTTTTTAAATAGTAGTGCAAATAAGAAATTCATTCAGGAATTCTTTATTAGTAAAAAGGATGACCGTTATACGATTCCAATTAAATCTTCCTATAAAAATCAAGTTGCTGGAAGTATTATTGAAGCCTCGGCAAAAGGTTCTACTGTATTTATAGAACCGCATACGGTTACGAAATTGAATGCAGAATTAGCAGGTTTGAAAGCAGAAGAAGCGGTTGAAGAGTATCAGATTTTAGCGACTTTATCAGGAATGGTGTTAGAAAACATTTATAGTATAAAGATTAACATGGAGCTAATTAGTCAGTATGATATGGTATTTGCGAAAGCGAAGTTTAGTAAATCGATTGACGGAATAGAACCGAAGTTAAACGATCATGGCTACATTCATTTAGTGAATTGTAAGCATCCGCTTTTAACAGGGCAAGTTGTACCGTTACATTTTAAAATTGGTCAAGAGTATCGTAGTTTAATTATTACAGGGCCGAATGCGGGCGGAAAGACAATTGTGTTAAAAACAATTGGATTGTTAACATTAGCTACAATGTCAGGTCTTCATATTGCAGGAGATAAAGGTACAGAAATCGCTATTTTCGAAAATGTATTCGTAGATATTGGTGATAATCAAAGTATTGAAAATGCACTAAGTACATTTTCGTCTCATATGAAAAATCTTTCTGAGATTATGAGGATGTCAAATAATAATACGTTACTTTTATTTGATGAAATAGGGAGCGGTACAGAACCAAATGAAGGTGCAGCACTTGCAATTTCTATTTTAGAAGAGTTGTACTTTGCGGGATGTATTACCGTTGCGAGTACGCATTACGGAGAAATTAAACGATTCTCAGAAATGCATGATGACTTTATGAATGCAGCGATGCAATTTAATAGTGAAACGTTAGAGCCGCTTTATAAATTAGTTATCGGAAAATCAGGAGAAAGTAATGCACTTTGGATTGCGAATAAAATGAACGTAAAAGAACATGTACTGAAAAGGGCGAAAGAGTACATGGGAAATAAAGAGTACGCTTTAGAAAAAGTGAATGAAAGTAAAATTAGAAAACCGAAATTCGTACAAGAAAAAAGAGAATCTCATTATGAGTACAAAATCGGTGATCGTGTTAATTTATTGGATCATGATGATTTTGGTATCATCTATAAGGAAAAAGATAATTTTTATAACGTTGTTGTATATTATAACGGTGAATTCGTTGAAGTAAATGTAAAACGTATTACTTTAGAAGTAGCAGCGAAGGAGTTATATCCAGAAGGATACGATTTAAATACACTATTTGTTGATTATAAAGAAAGAAAAATGCAACACGATATTGAGCGCGGATCGAAAAAAGCACTGCGTAAAATTCAAAAAGAAATAAGAAAGAATAGAGGATAAGTTAAAATGGTAACGATTAGACAAGAACAAAAAAATGATTATAGAAAAACAGAAGAAGTCGTAAAAGAAGCATTTTTAAAGGAAGAATTTAGTGATAAAACAGAACATGAACTTGTAAAACGTATTAGAGAATGTGACGCGTTTGTTCCGGAGTTATCAATTGTTGCGGTAGATGAAGATATAGTTGGTCACATTATGTTATCGAAAATTACAATAGAACAAGATGGAACTTCTGTAGAATCGTTAGCGCTTGCACCAGTTTCAGTTGCTAGGGGCCATCAGAAGAAAGGCATTGGCGGAAAACTGATCACGGCTGCTTTAGAAAAAGCGAAAGAACTTGGATACGGATCAGTTGTAGTATTAGGACATCCAGAGTACTACCCGAAATTTGGTTTTAAGAAAGCAAGTGAGTGGAATGTAAATGCACCGTTTGAAGTGCCTGAAGAGGTATTTATGATAATGGAATTAACAGAAAATGCCCTTCGAGGTGTAGAAGGAATTGTACAATATTCGAGTGCTTTTGCTGAGTAGGAGTACCGGTTAAGAAATGTAATCATAAAAGGTGCTATCTTTTTGTATGGATATACAGAAAGATAGCTTTTTTTATTAAGCGGATCTACTGACGTATATTTTGCTCAATGAATAATTGAGGTGGTAAAATTGATATAGAAACGTAAAGGGAGAGAATGAAATGAATAAGCGAGAAACAGATAGCAATGAGAATGTAGTGACGTTATATGTTACAAGACACGGTAAAACAATATTAAATACGAATCATCGCGCGCAAGGTTGGGCAGATTCTCCTTTAGTAGAAAAAGGTGTTGAAGTTGCCACAAATTTAGGAACAGGATTAAAAGATATTCATTTTATGAATGCATATAGTAGTGATAGCGGCCGCGCAATTGAAACTGCTAATTTAGTATTAAAATATAGTGAGCAATCAAAATTAAAACTTGAGCAAAGAAAAGATTTGCGAGAATTAAATTTCGGTATTTTTGAAGGTGAAAAACTTGAGAATATGTGGGATGTGGTTGGAAAAGCTGCAGGCGTTGCATCACCAGAAGAACTTATGAAGTTTTCTATTCAAGAAGTGATTAATCTTATTAGAGTAGCAGATCCTACGAAACAGGCGGAAGATTGGGAATTATTTTCTACTCGTATAAAAACAGAGATAGATAAAATTAGTGAAGAAGCTGCTGGAAATGGTGGCGGTAACGTTTTAGTTGTCGTTCATGGGCTTTTGATTACTACCTTAATAGAAATGTTAGACAGTAGCAAAACAAAACTTGGAGTGGAAAATGCTAGTGTGACAAAAATTGTATATCAAGATGGAACATACACAGTCGAGTCTGTTGGAGATATGAGTTATGTTGCAAAAGGGAAAGAAAGTGTTGAAATATAATTAAATCTCCAATAGATATAAGAAAAGGAAGGTAGAGAAATCTAGCTTCCTTTTCTTATTGGAACGATTATGGAATCAATAAAATCTTCCCAGTACTTTTTCTGCTCTCTAATAATTTATGTGCAAGAGCACCATCTTGTAAGGCGAATGTAGTAGGACTCGCGATGTTTACTTTTCCGCTAGTGATCCAATCAAATAATTGAGTAGAGCGCTGCTTACGTTCTTCAAAAGTAGTAAGCACGTTCCAAAGGTCTCCGCCAGTTAAAGTTTTTGAAGTATCCATAAGCATACGCGGATCAACTGGAGCAGGATTACCACCAGCCATTCCGTAAAATACGACAGTACCGCCAATTTTAGTAGCGTTAAAACTTTCCTCTAATGTAGAACCTACTGATTCATATACAATATTTACTCCAGTTCCATTAGTCATTTCAAGTACTTTCGTATGCCATTCTTCGGTATATAAAAATACGTGATCGGCACCAGCTAATGTAGCTATCTTTGCTTTCTCTTTTGATGACGTTAAACCAATTACTTTTCCGCCATATAGTTTAATCATTTGAACGAGAAGTTGACCGACGCCACCAGCTGCAGCGTGTACTAAAGCTATATCACCTTGTTTTAGTTGATAGCTATCTTGCGTTAAATAATGTGCAGTTAATCCTTGTAATAAGACAGAAGCGGCTGTTTCAAAAGAAATAGAATCCGGAAGTAGGATGGCTTTTTCTGATGGAACGGCAACTAGTTCTGCATTTGCAAATGGGACGTCCGCAAATGCAATACGGTCTCCTAGGTTGATAGTAGTAACGTCAGCTCCTACTTTTTCAACAATTCCAGCTCCTTCATAACCTAATACATAAGGCGGATTGCCAGCAAGATGATAATCGCCGCGGCGTCTATAAATATCAGCGAAGTTTAATCCGATTGCTTTCGTGCGTACTAGAATTTCATTTGGGTTTATGGTTGGATCGTGTATTTCTTTATATTGTAGTACATCTGGACTTCCAAACTGTTCGAAACAAAGTGCTTTCATATGAAATACCTCCATTTTATTGTTTGTCGATGCTCTTTATCATACAATACAAATATCAATAGACAAAGAGGATTATTTCGATGGAATCAATCGGAAATATCGATTGAAAAGAGGGATGATAAATGGAAATAAAACAGTTAATTACATTTAAAGTAGCGGCACATACTTTGAACTTTACACAAACTGCGCAGAAATTAAACTTTGCTCAATCGAGCGTGACAGCGCAAATTAAAACGTTAGAAGCTGAGCTTGGTACACCGTTATTTGAAAGATTAGGAAAACGTCTTTTCTTAACTGAAGCAGGTAGGAAGTTTCAACTATATGCCGACAAGATGATTGCACTCAGTAACGAAGCGAAAATGGCTGTGAAAGATGATGAAGAAATAGCAGGTACGTTAATAATTGGTGCACAAGAAAGTCAATGTACATACAGACTGCCTTCTATATTAAAGAGGTTTAAAATACAATTCCCAAAAATAAAACTTATACTTAAACCAGCACATTCCAATAAAGATGCGAAGGAACAATTGATGGAGGGAAAAGTAGATCTTGCATTTATTTTGGATGAGTGTAAAACAGAAGATGTTTTACATGTGGAACCACTTATGAAAGAAGAATTAAAAGTAGTAGCTGCTCCAGGGCATCGTTTACTTGAACAATCTTCAGTTTCTATAAAAGATTTAGAGAGTGAAACACTTTTACTAACAGAATTAGGCTGCTCGTATCGGACTTTATTTGAAGAGCTATTTCGCGGGGAAGATGTATATCCAGCAAATAAAATTGAGTTTGTTAGTGTTGAAGCAATTAAACAATGTGTTATTGCAGATTTAGGCATAGCCGTTTTACCAGCAATAGTAGTAGAAAAAGATATACGAGAGGGGACGATAAAAGAGTTACATTTAGAAAATACAATCTCTCCGATTTATACGCAAATCGCTTGGCATAAAGACAAATGGATGACAGTGCCACTGCAGCAATTTATTGATGTAACGAGGGGATTTTTTACAACGGATTAAGTGGAGAAATATTTATTTTATATAAAAGAAACAATGGCAATTTTGTATAAAGAACCGATGCTTGAATATAACAAGTATCGGTTCTTTTATGTTTTAAATAAAGGATGCTATAAAATTTGTATTTCTCAACTTTTTTTCTTACAAGGATAAGTAAAGCCCTTCGTATATTCCAATAATCATAAGGGAATTTACAACATTTATTCGTTTCTGTAAGATGCATCTAGGAAGCGTGAAAGGAGGGCTTACATAGCAGTATAGGTTGTCTTTAGTATATATAATCATTTTGAGGGGGAATTTAAAATGTTTAAAAAGTTAATGAAAGTATGCGTGTTAAGTGCGGCAAGTATAGGTGTATTATTTAGTTTCCAAGGAAGTACATTTGCAGCTACTGATTTAAGCAGTTATTATGACGGGAAAAATCCAGCAACAACGAAAGTATACGGGGGAAGTACGACGTGTGATGCAGATGGATTTAATGCAAAGTCTACAGCAGTTTATGAAGGTAGTAAAAAAGTAGGGACAGTGTATTTACGTTACAGTAATAAATGTCATGCAGCATGGTCTAAGCTTGTTTTAGATCAACCAGCTCCTTCTGTTTCTGGAGGGGTATATGCTTACGCTGTTATTAATAAATATAAAAATGGTGTATTCCAAAAATCAGTAGACTCTAATAGTGGCAATGGAGCAATAAAAACAGGACAAACGAGTACGTATACAGGAATGGTGTTTGATTTAACTGCTGATTTTGGTTATACAGCTGATGCCGAAGCGGTGACGATTAATAACGGCTACGGGAAAACTGGACGTTATTAATAAAGGAGTGGAATTCTATGAAGCTTTTTAAAAAGGTAAGCGCATGTCTTTGTCTGGCATTGCTCATCGTAACTAGTGTGTTTAGTACGACCAACAATGATAAAGCATACGCAGAAGACCATTCATATGATGGGAAAAGTCCTTATTATAATAGCTGTGATCAATCCGCAGTAACGAAAGAAAAGAAGTGGATTGATTCAAATTCTTATGTAGAATTAAAATTTAGCACGACATGTAAGACAGCATGGGCGAAAGTTACTGTAACTCGCCTGGCAATTTATAATAATGAAGCTGATGCAAGGATTGTTAGAAAAACAGATGGAAAGGCATACACTTGCGGAAGTGCTGGAGGAAATGGTGTTGTAAATAAAGGGCAAACATCATGCTATACGCCAATGGTATATGATTTAGATCCAAGAAAGGCACAAGCACAAGGGAAACATGCCATTCCGAATAGTGATGCATATAATTATGCGGAGACTATTTGGTATTGATACGATTATACATGTTTTAAGAGCTGTTATTTGATATAAAAAAAGAAAGAGCCTTACTGCATTTTATTGTGGTAAGGTTCTTTAAAATTGTTTAATAGATTAAGTACATCCATTTACAAAGGTCTGTCTATATAATCGCTTTTAAGTATGGCCATAATAATTTCATCTGAGTATGTATCGTTATAAAATAAAGATTGACGTAAGGTTCCTTCTTTTACAAAACCAACTTTTTCATAAGCTTTAATTCCGCGTAAATTATGGCTAAATACTTCTAACTGTAAACGATTTAATGATAGTTGTTCAAAAGCAAAACTTAAAACTATTTTAATAGCTTCAGTTCCATAGCCTTGTCCTGTTAATGCTATTGAAATCATTGATATTCTGAATCCTGCTCTTTTGTTCTCCTCATCGATATCTAAAATCGACAACTCTCCAATCATCTCGTCAGTACTTTGTAAACAAATAGCGAAATCATAGCGACTTGAATCATTATTTATATGATCTATATGTTTCGTAATTTGCTCCAATGAAAAAGTGGACTTAGTTCCAGTCATATATCTTATTTCATCATCCATTGTACTTTCTAATATAATAGGAGCATCTAGCTGACAAAGAGGCCTTAAATAAATTCTTTCGCTCTCTAATCTCATTATAATTTTCTCCTTTAGTTAGTAATTGAATGTATAAATACTTAAACTTTCTTCAATGAGTTACATAAAAAATATGAATCTTAATTCGATGTTACATGAATTTTATAATGGTATGGTATACCTAAAACAAATAATAAAAGTTTTATACACAACAAAATGTATCAACGAGTTTTTTGATCATACTATTATTCTTGCTGCTCATTCCGCTTTTAAATGAACACGAATGTATTAACTAAGGTCTGTATCAGGAGGAGTATATCCAAGGTGACGAGCCATAGATACAATTTGTCCTTTATGGTGAAATTCATGCGTCTCCGTATGAGTTAAAAGCCATAGCGGAGTTGTGCTCCAAGGTTCTTTTTGCCATTTCACTTCATTTGCTATATTTTCGAGCCAACGGTCATTGTATTCATCTAAAAAACGTTGTACAGTCTCATCTACTAACTTAAATCTAGCGCGAACTTTTTCCACATCTGCATGCTCAATTTCGTAATCGCTAGCAAATGAAAAATCTGCTCTTTTTTGCTTGAATGCGAATGATCCAAGCCAGTATCGATAGCAATCGGCTACATGAATATGAGTCTTTATAATGCTACCGCTTCCGAAATTAGAAACTGTGCTATGTAATTTTTCTACTGGGATTTCTTCCAAAAACGAAAATAGAGTTTCTCTTGTAGCACTAATAAGATTATATTGTTGTTTTAAAATATGTAACATGCAAGTACACTCCTCTTTTATTAACATAGTAAGTAATTCTATATTTACGAGGAGTGAACCTTTTTATTATTTTTAATAAGCATATTAGATGTATTTCTTATTTGTTTCTGATAGATTAAACAAGGTGAAACTTTAATAAGTTGAACATTCTTAGTTCATAATAAATTGTACATCAAGAAGGGGAACGATAAAATGAATAGACTAGTGGGTTTAAAACAATTTGAAATAACGCGCGGGGCGTTACTTAAATTTATGGAAACGTTAGATGATAAAACTGTGGATACGCAGCCAGAGGGTTTTAACAATACAATTCGTTGGCATATTGGACACGTGTTAACAGCAGCAGAGACTTTCATGTTCGGAAGAGAATTTAAACAATTGCCAACTGAATATCCAGGTATGTTTGGATATGGATCAAGACCATCTAAATGGACGACAGAAGGACCATCGTTAGAAGTGTTAACGGCTCAATTAAAAGAACAAGCAAAACGTATTAACGAAATTCCAGCAGAAGCATTTGAAAATAAACTGCCAGAGCCATTCCTAGGATTGGAAACAGTAGGGGAGCTTTACGGTATGATGCTTTATCATGAAGCTGATCATATTGGGCAAATGAAGGCGATGGAACGTATTATTAAAGCTCTTTAGTCTTAATTGCATATAACAAGCAATACAGTTGTAATGTTAAATAATATATACAAAAAAGGTAGATAAATTATTATCTACCTTTTTTGTATAACTTCTTGAAGGATTAGAGAATTTTATAATTTTTTATGTGGTGATTATTAATTATAGTATTCCTAAATATGGAATATACGTATAATGATAGAGAAGAACTAGAAATAGGGGTGAATACTATGATTACATTAGAGAAAAAGTTGGAGCAATATAAACATACATATGTACAGTTAAAGGGAGAACTAAAATGGAAAACGAGTGATTCTCGAACAGGAATGATGATTGCTGCTATGTATGCAGGTAGTGATAAATTGTTTGATCTCGGACGTTTTTTAGAAATTAGTAGTTATATTAAGAATCAGGTAGGGATGTTTTCATACTTAAAGTCTTATCATCGTTTTGTAGTGGCCGCAACATTAGATATTCACTTTACAGATTACAAGAAAGCTTTTCGGACGTTTTTAGATTTATATGAACAATTGGTCACGGGTGGCTTTAGCCGGAGTATATTTACTTATCTCGCAGCAGCTGTGCTTTTGACAGAAGAAGATGAACAGCATGGCGCGCACATTCAGCGTTCGATGCAAGTATATAAACGCATGAAAAAGGATCATCTCTTTCTTACAAGTACAAATGATTATCCGCTCGCAGTTTTATTAGCAGGACAATCAGAGCATGTAGAAACACTTATGGACCGAGTGGAACGTCTTTATCAGAAACTAGCGACAGCTGGTTTGCGTAAAGGGAATGATCTTCAATTCTTGAGTCATATTCTTTCATTAAAGAAGGAGGTCAGGGAAGAACTATTAGTTGCAAAATGCACAAATATATGGAATTTGTTAAAGCAAGAAAAGGTAAAAGTAAAACAGATGCATTACCCAGCTATCGGGCTACTAGCGTTACTCGAGGACGGAGAAAAAGAGATTCATTCTATTCGAGCATTTATTGAAAAATTGCAGGGGGATAAATTGTTCCGTTGGCATACAGATACAAATATTCTTATTGCTATTCAACTGTTCGTAAGTCAGAAAGGTGAGGAAAGTAAAGCTACCAACACAGGTTTACAAACAATGATAGAAGTCCTCATACAAGCACAACAGGCAGCCATGATGGCAACGATTGCTGCTTCATCTGCAGCAACATCTTCTGCTAGTAGTGGTTCATAATGTGCAACTGCTTATGCTCTTGTAAATTATAACTCCTTTGATAAGGTCGGTTTAAAAAATATTACTAAAAAAAGCCCATCACTCTCTAATGAGTGATGGGCTAATTGATTTTACATAATCAGCATTATCTTTTTGATTCCTTCAAATGTTTGAGCTGCGTGACAATCATAATGCTAATAACAACTAATAAAAACCATGAGCTAATTTTGCTTAAGTGAACGAGGTTCCATGCTTCCCGTTGATTTGGATATTGCCATGCACCGAAAAATGTTGCGATGTTCTCTGCAATCCAAATGAAAAATCCGATAAGGAAAAAGGAGAGAACGAGTGGTATTTTATATGTAACGCCTCGTAATGAAAATTCCACAAATGTCTGAAAGAAAACGATGAATAGAAGTAAAGTTAAGAACCATCTAAAATCGTATAGAAAATGATGCGTAAAA
Organism: Bacillus cereus group sp. BfR-BA-01356; assembly: GCF_022663635.1. NCBI lineage: Bacteria > Bacillati > Bacillota > Bacilli > Caryophanales > Bacillaceae > Bacillus > Bacillus cereus group sp. BfR-BA-01356. Next base: position 93,032 of record NZ_JAKUFX010000003.1, read on the forward strand.
AAATTGAAGTAAATCATTGCTCCTAATGGCACGGTAAAAATAGCTTTCGGCCAATAATGCATTTGTAAATGCAACCTTCTCCACGCTTGACATATGTAACTTGCGACACTTGCGTACATAAAGCCGCTGTAAAGCGGAACTCCAAAAATCTTTGAATACGCCTCTTCAGGATAACTCCATGAACCGAAATGAACTTTATATATTTCTAGTAAAAGGCCGATGAGGTGAAAGACAGTAATTACTTTTAATTCGTCTTTCGTCTCAAGTCCAGTCTTGTACATAATCCACTGCATAAGAAGACATGCGATGAGTATGAAATCATAGCGATATAACCCTGGAATAGAAACGATTTTTGAAAGGGCTAGTGTTAAGAAAATAACGACTGGGAATAAGCAAGATAATGCTTGCTCGTAAGTGAAGTGTAGTAGTTGTTTTATATAGAACATTGTGTCACCTTTGGGATTTTTATTAGAAAAATCAAAATAATTAATAAGTATACTACAATTTAAAAAATAATTCAGTAGTCTATTTTGCGTGTATTTGTAAGTCTTGGAAGGGAATTGTAATGAGTATTTTAATATTTAGCGAAGTGAAAAAATAGTTTGCTATTTAAAAAAAGTGGGGATATAATATCTAAATGAAAATGATAATTATTATCAATAATAATTACAAATAAAAAATAATTATAAAAAACAACTGAATATAAAGGATGAAATGAAACATGTTACATAAGTCTACTGTACATGCTGGTAGTAACCGCTGGATACATATTAAGTTCATATGTTTCATGAGCTTAACAATTTTATGTTTAATTGGATCTATATTTTTAGCCATTTCATTTGGTGCAAAGGATATTCATTTACAAACGGTGTGGGCAGCGGTTTTGAATTACGATCCGAAATTAACACAGCACCAAATTATTTATGAATTAAGGCTCCCGAGAGTAATTGGAGCAGCAGTTGTAGGGGCAGCTTTTGCGGTTGCTGGTGCTGTTATGCAAGGTGTAACACGAAACCCTTTAGCTGATGCAGGTGTACTCGGAATAAATGCAGGTGCGATGTTTGTAGTAGCACTTAGTTTTGCTTTTTTTCCGCATATGCCGTATTCCTATTTAATGATTGTTTCCTTTATTGGAGCAGTCTTAAGTACAGTACTTATTTTTGTTATTGGATCAGCAACATCAGGTGGGTTAACACCAATGAGGTTAACGATTGCTGGAGCTGTTATGGCAGCGCTTTTACATTCATTAAGTTCAGGTGTTGCGATTTATTATGATTTAAGCCAAGATTTAGCGTTTTGGTATGCTGGTGGTGTTGCAGGGGTTAAGTGGGAACACTTGAAATTTTTAGTCCCTATTATTCTTATAACGATTATTTTTGCAATAGTGTTAGGGAAATCTATTTCACTCATATCAATGGGGGATGATGTTGCTACAAATTTAGGAGTGAAAACGAACCGAACGAGAATACTAGGGATGATTATAGTAGTTATTCTGGCAGGTGTTTCTGTTTCAGCTGTTGGTTCTATTGGATTTGTGGGACTAGTTATCCCACACATTGCTAGAAAATTAGTTGGTGTTAATTATAGACTCATTATTCCTATGGCAGCATTATTAGGAGCTATGTTATTAGTTGTAGCTGATTTAGGGGCAAGAACAGTAAATCCTCCTAAGGAACTTGCGATAGGGATTATGGTAGCTCTTGTTGGAGTTCCGTTCTTCCTCTATATAGCACGTAAAGTTGGGAGGGAGTTATAAGTGAAAGATCTTTTTAACACGGATAAAAAGAGAGCTATTACTGTAACTACAATCTTCGGATGTATAAGTATCGCTGTAATTTTAATTAGTTTAAATACAGGGACACTGAGTATAGCGCCACTTAGAGTAATTGAAACACTTTTGGGTTATGGTAATTTTGAGAGTGCAACCGTGCTATATGATTATCGTATGCCAAGAATAATAATCACGATGTTAGCCGGTATTGGTCTTGGTATTTCCGGTGCGATTTTGCAAGGGTTATCACGTAATACACTTGCAGATCCTGGTATTTTAGGGTTGCATTCAGGTGCATCTTTCGGTCTTATCGTATTTGTTACTCTCTTTCATTCTATTAATGAGAGTGCATCCATTTTAATACCGTTATTTACATTTGGCGGAGGAGTATTAGCTGCATTTCTTATTATTTTACTTGCGAGTGATCGGTCAAAAGGTTTACTTCCCATTAGACTTATTCTCGTTGGTATTGCAGTTTCAGCTGGCTTTAGTGCAATTTCGTTATTTTTCTCTCTCAAGTTAAATGATGAGACGTATACATTCGCTTCTAGATGGCTAGTTGGTAACGTGTGGGGAAGGGATTGGATTCATGTCTTTGCATTATTACCTTGGATTTTCATACTAACCCCTTATGCGTGGCTAAAATCTAAAACGTTAAATGCATTGTCACTAGGTGATAGTGTAGCAGCAGGACTTGGTGTTTCTGTTCAAAAAGAACGGTTATTACTTTTAGCTACAGCGGTTGGATTATCTTGCACAAGTGTATCGATGGCAGGAGGAATTGGTTTTATCGGTTTAGTTGCTCCGCATATCGCAAGGAAGTTAGTAGGTACTACATATCAACACTTTCTTCCTTTAGCTGGCATTATCGGAATGATTATTTTAGTACTAGCAGATACGATAGGTCGTTCTATATTTGAGCCAAACTCTATTCCGGCTGGTGTAGTAGTGGCAGCTTTAGGAGCACCGTATTTTCTTTATTTACTTACAAAAACAAAATAAATACTTCAAAGAGGAGAACATATGAAAAAGAAACTTACTATTTTATTTAGCATGATGTGTATTTTAGTATTAGCAGCATGTGGTCAAACGAAAGCTAATGAAGAGGCAACGAAAAAAACGGAAAAAAGTAATGATCCAAAAATTGCTTCAATGTCTATTCATTTAACAAATGATTTACTTGCATTAGGAATTACACCAGTAGGTTCTGTTATTGGTGGAGATTTAAAAGATTTCTTACCGCACGCTAAAGAGAAGTTGAAAGATACGAAGAAGCTTGGTGTTGTAACAGATCCGAATATGGAAGCGTTACTTCAATTAAAGCCAACTGACATTTATGTTGATGAAAAATATGCTGGTAAAGATGTAGCGAAATACGAAAAAATTGCAAAAACACATTCTTTCAATTTAGATGAAGGTACGTGGAGAGAGCATTTAAAACAAGTTGGTAAACTTGTAAACCGTGAGAAAGAAGCAGATAAATATATTCAAGATTACGAAGAGCAATCAAAACGAGTAAAAGGTTTAATAGATAAAGAGCTAGGTAATAACGAAAAAGTAATGGCAATTCGCGTTACTGCAAAAGAATTGCGTGTATTTAGTACGAAAAGACCGATGGGACCAATTTTATTCCAAGACTTAGAGTTACAGCCTGCAAATGGTGTAGAGAAAATTGATGGAAACCGCCCTTTCGAAGTCATTTCACAAGAAGTATTACCTGACTTTGATGCAGATGCGATTTTCGTTGTTGTAAATAGAGATGATAAAGCAAAAGCAGCATTTAAACAACTTCAAGAAACGCCAATTTGGAAAGACTTAAAAGCAGTTAAAGGCAAGCATGTATACATTATCAATGATCAACCATGGCTTGACTATTCTGCTTTAGGAAACAAAATGGCAATGGATGAAGCGGAGAAAATGTTTACGAAATAATATAGTTTTGTTATTAGGAAAGGCCCTCTAAATTTGAAGGGCCTTTCTATTATTGTTAGAATAAATAAAAAATTATACAATGAAGTTAATTCAATATGGAGGAGATGTGCCAATGTCAGTGCTTATTGTAAGTATCCCGTTTATGAAACAGTTTATGGAACAAGGGGATAAATAGGCTAAAATAAGTATCCCTGTTATTTAAAAGGGGGAGTTTGAAATGACAATGAATCTTTTTCGAAATAAAACGATTAAATTATTAGCTATGAGAGAAACAGATGCTGAAGTAATGGCTATGTGGCAAGAGGATAGTGAATATTTAAGAAATGTAGATACAGATGTAGCATTCCCGCAATCTTTAAATGAAATAGCAAGTGATGGGCTATTAAAAGGACGGAGATCGAATAGTGTTTCTTTCATGGTAAGGACAGTTCAAGAAGATCGCTTAATTGGTTTTGTGGCGATTCATAGTATAGAGTGGAATAACAGAACAGGTTTATTAGCTATTGGTATAGGAGATGCGAATGATAGAGGAAAAGGATATGGGAAAGAAACAATACATCTTATTCTAAAGTATGCTTTCTATGAATTGAATTTACACCGCATCGGTCTCGATGTAATTTCGTATAATAAACCTGCCATTGCATTGTATAAAAAGATGGGTTTTCAAATGGAAGGCTGTATGAGAGAAGCGATTCAAAGAGATGGGAAGTGTTTTGACCGTATCATTATGGGGATATTGCGGGATGAATGGATAGAGCTCCAAGGTTAGAAAGTACATTCGAAATTATATATGTAGTATGCAGGAGATATAATAGTAATTGGCGAAAATTTACAGTGTATTGATTGAATTTATAAGGAGTCATGCAAAATGAATTTGGAAAAAGCAAAACCAGTAAATGAAGAGGTCGCCGAATTAAAAGAACTAATTAAAGAGTTACACGGAAGTGTGCACCAACTTCAAAGTGAAGTGCAGCAACTAAGGCACGAAAGACCAGTTGTTGAAGTGAGAAAAGGTGTTCAATTATCACCAACAATTGTCGGACAAATTGGTGGTATGATTTTAGGTGGGTTAGCAATTATCGGTATATTTTGGTGATGAAAAAAGGTTTGCAGCACGATGCTGCAAACCTTTTGTATTTGACGATATAATGTCATGCAATACAACTTTTACATTAAATAACGTAAATATATATAAGCATGTGATAACAAGAGTGCAACAATAGTTAATGGTAAACCAATTTTTAAGAAGTCCATATAAGAGAAAGCATGTCCTTCACGTTTTGCAATACCAGCAACGACTACGTTTGCAGATGCTCCGATTAGTGTTCCATTTCCTCCTAAGCAAGCTCCAAGGGATAACGCCCACCAGAGTACTTCGATTTGCGGAGAATCGACAGATAGTCCGAGTCCTGTAGCTAAGTCTTGAATAAGAGGAATCATCGTTGCGACAAATGGGATGTTGTCGATTGTCGCAGATGCGATGCCAGATACCCATAAAATAAGTATAGCTGCGAATCCGATGTCACCGTTTGTTACGTCGATTACTTCTTTTGCAAGTGAAGAGATAAGTCCGATATCAATTAACCCGCCAACGAGAACAAATAATCCGGCGAAGAAGAAAATGGTAACCCATTCAACGTGGGCAAATACATCTTCAATATCATGTTCTTTCACGCCGATTAACATAAGAAGTGTAGCGCCTGTCATCGCGATAACAGCAGCGTCTACATGAATAATCGAATGAAGTACGAAGCCTAAAATAGTGAGTCCTAAAATCGAAATAGATTTTAAAAGGAGGCTTTGATCTTTAATGTAATCTTTTTCGTTTAATGCCATTAGTTTTTCGATTTGTTCAGGTGTTGTTTTTAGTTTGTTACGATACATGAAGTAAATAATGCCAAGTGTCACGATAGAAATAATAATTACGATTGGAGCTAAGTTAAGTAAAAAGGCGTTAAAGTCTAAATGCTTGTTTGCTGATCCAATCATAATATTAGGTGGATCACCGATTAATGTTGCTGTTCCGCCTATATTTGAAAACAGCACTTCTGAAATCAAATAAGGCACAGGATTTACTTTTAAAATACGTGTAATGGATAATGTAACAGGAACGATTAATAAAACAGTCGTTACATTGTCCAAAAATGCTGATCCGACAGCAGTTAATAGGGATAGTAATAATAAAATGCGAATCGGTTTTCCGCCAGCTGCTTTTGCCGCTTTAATGGCCACAAATTCAAAGACGCCTGATTGACTCGTAATATGTACGAGAATCATCATCCCAATTAAAAGGGTAATCGTTTCCCATTGAATATGTGATGTGAAAGCAGTATGTAAATCTACAACTCCAAAAATAATCATAATAGCAGCACCGAATAGTGCGATTACAGCACGATTCAATTTCTCAGAAATAATAAATCCGTACGTGATTAAAAATACGGCAATTGCAAAATAATATTGCCAATTTGCTACTTCATGTGCTGACTGTTCCAATCATGTCACCTTCTTTAAATTATGTATTCAATTGTCGAAATGTATCTCGCTGCAATAATACGGGATAAAATATATTGTAGCAAATTCAAAAAAGAAAGAAAACTATTTAACAAAGTGAAGGAAAAAATGTATTTTTTACATATCATATAAAAAATATAAAAAACACAGTGCAAATTATTAGGAAAAGTGAGCGTTGTCCTCTAATATAGAGATAGCAATTTACATTATTTTTGCGTAAAATGGTTTAAAGAGGTGAATTCCGATGGAAATAGTAAAAGATAGTTCTCTTATTCAAAATGAAATTGAACGTTTTGTAAATAAAGATGTATATATTCATTTAGAAACGACAAACGGAGCGTATGCATCACACATAAATGAAAAGATGATGACAGTTGGTGCTTTCATTCGAAATGCGATTATCCGTTTTGAACGCGGGAAGATAACTGGAACAAATCCATACCGAGTTGGTCTGAAAATGGATCACGGTTGGGTATATGCTGAAGGTATTACGCACTGGGAAGTAGACGATCAAGAGCGTTTATTATTAGCTGGACATGATAATTTAGGTCGTCTAGCAGTTGCACTTGAGTTAAGCTTAACACCATTTAAGTAAGAAGGAGGGAAACTTATGGAGAGACATGTACTTGTTGTATTTCCGCATCCAGATGATGAAGCATATGCTGCGGGAGGAACAATTCGCTTATTAACAGATCAAGGAGTACCTGTAACATATGCATGTGGTACTCTAGGACAAATGGGACGTAACATGGGTAAGAACGTATTCGCTAACCGTGAAACGATTCCACATATCCGTAAGAAAGAATTGAAAGATGCTTGTGAAGCGATGGGTATTAAAGATTTAAGAATGCTTGGCTTCCATGATAAAACGTTAGAATTTGAAGATGTTGATTTCGTTGCTGACAAAATTGAAGCAATCATTCAAGAAGTAAATCCATCTCGAATTATTACATTTTATCCAGAGCACGGTGTACATCCAGATCATAATGCATTTGGCCGCGCTGTCGTTCGCGCTGTATCACGTATGCCAAAAGAAGAGCGCCCAGTTATTCATGCTGTTGCGATTACGAAAAATCGTGAAGCAGTATTAGGAGAACCGGATGTTGTAAATAACATTAGTGAAGTATTTGATCATAAATTAACTGCATTAGGTGCGCACCGTTCACAAACAGAAGCAATGCTTGAAGACACGCATGCAAAAATAAAAAACAAAGATGCAGCAACATTAAAATGGCTGCAACTTGAACAGTTTTGGACTTATAAATGGGAGTAGGCTAGAAGGATACCTTCTAGTTGCTCTTACATAGAAAAAGCGCCGTCACTTGTGATGGCGCTTTTTCTTGTTGAAGACTATACATTTTTTAGGGTGCTTCAAAATTTTTAAATTAACGTGCAGTATAGCCTCCATCAACAAGAAGTGTTGTACCGTTAACAAAACTAGCATCATCACTTGCTAAAAATAAGACAGCTTTAGCGACTTCTTCTGGTGTTCCAAGTCTGCCTTGCGGATGAAGTGAAGCTAAATATTCTTTCTGTTGAGGATTAACACTACCCAGTAAAGGGGTGTCAATATAACCAGGGCACACCGCATTAATACGTATTCCATATTTAGCGTAGGCAGTACATAAATTTTGAGTTAATAGTTTCACACCACCTTTTGCAGAGGAGTATGCTGTTGGGGTAGGTAATGAAACAAAACTATGAATCGAACCAGCGTTAACGATGACACCACCTGTACCTTGTTTAAGAAATTGTTCAATCGAATATTTATCAGAAAGGAATACCCCAGACAAATTAATATCAATAGTTCTTTTCCATTTTTCATAGGATAATTCGTTTGCCGGTGCATCATCAGCAACGCCGGCATTGGCATACATAATATCTAATTTACCGTATGTACTTACTGTCTCATGAATTAGCTGTTTAATATCTGCCTCTTTTGTTACATCAGTTTTAATAAATAACGTATTGTATCCATGTGCATTCAATTCATCTGATAGTTCTTTTCCACGTTCAGAAAAGTCAGCAATAACTACTTTTGCACCTTCTTCGATAAAAAGACGAACAGTAGATTCGCCAATTCCACTTGCACCACCAGTTATGATTGCCACTTTGTCTTTTAATTTCATATAAACCTCTCCATTCATCAATGAATTTAAGTCGAATTTTTAAATCTTGTTACTAAACTATTAACCTTAAATAGTAAGTAGATAGAAGAAAAAGCTCGCGTTTACTTAATCGTGAGAGTGCTATTTTTTCTTTATCCCGCTATTTGCCAGGCAGTAAGACCCTCACCTCAAAATTCAGCGGAAGCAAAGACATTAGGTGAGGGCTAATAATCAGTGGGGGGGAACAAAACCTCCACTGATTAAAGTCTCACTTTATTGTACTTTTTGATACAGTGATGGGCTAAAATATTAATTTGGTCAATTTTATCATTAGATTGAATATTTGGTAAAGTATTCTCGAATAGAGTGAGTGCTGAAGCTAAACTACTGACCTACATAGGTATAACGAGGGGGATTTACATATAATTGCTCTTTTTTATTTTAGTAATTAACAAATTTTCAAACTTGCTGATGATGTAGTGGACTTAAATAAGTCACTTGTTTTTAAATTGAATCAAAAATAAAAACAGTAAAAATAAAACGTTTAATAATAATTATTTATTGAAAAACGATAAATAAAATGATATTATCAAATTGAAAATTAGTAAGAGAGGTGCTTTTTATAAAATGTAAAACGAATGTTATGTATTAAAAAGAAATTGATGTAAATTAGGAAAATTATATATTTTAATAGTGAAATAAGAAAAGGGAGTTAGAGCATGATTAATAAAACAGTAAAGAAAGTTATCTTGATTGCAGGTGGTTTGTATATTACATATTTAGTAGGTGTAGTTATTTTAGCGGAATCTATACCGTATCCTACATCTCAACAACTTAAAGAAGCCGAAAGAGTAGTTGAACGCTATGTAGGTGAAAATAATGGAGTAAAAATGATAAATACATCTAGCAGCTTCACGGCTGAGATGTTCAATCGTACAATTCATATTGAAGGAAATTCAAAAGAAAATCCGGAACAAGTATATCGAATGAATTTAGATCAAGTCTCTAATGAAAGTGAAAAAATAACCGAAAAATCGATAAATACAGTTTGTAAATCAAATGATGGAGGAAAGAATTTTACGTGTGCTGATACTGAATAGCTAAAAGTAGGATCCGTAGCAGCATAGTAACAGTTGATAACCATTACTCTAGTTAAATAGGAAAAAGCCTCGCAGGGGGGCGAGGCTTTAAACAGGGTATTAAAAATTATCGATTCATTAAGAATAACTTCTATTGAATAAACTAATTTTAGCATGATAACTTATATATATGTGTTACGAATTTATGAACAAAAAATCAATAATAAGAATGTAGAAAAGATAATAATTTATTTAGAATTTGTATCATTACATAAAGTTTGAGTGGAGAAGAAATTATACTTTTGTATGGTGTAATAAAGATATAGTCCGCCTACAGAAATAGGCGGGCTATTTTTTATAAAGAAAAGACAACTTAAGGTAGAGGTCTTGTTAAGAAATAGGATAAAAACAAGAATCTTTAAGAAGAGATAAGGTCGTTCAAAAGATAAAGGTATTGTATTTGAAACACGTTATTATTCGTGGATTAAGTTATATTTTTGATAAAAAATCTTTAAAAAGCATTATAATCCCTAGAAGAGATAAGACTTCAATTGAAAACCAAAATACACTTTTTTGAGGTTTTTTAAACTCCATTATTATGGAGAAAAATAAAAAGATAGCAATGAAAAAAATAATTAAGAGACGAAGTATATCAAACATCAATAGCACTCCTAATAGTTAATTTGTTTCACTATATAGTTATTTCCAATATTACAGAATTTAAGAAGTGACTTGTTAATATTAAAGCAAAAAGTTCTCAGAATCTATGAATTAAAAATAAAAAAATTTCGAACTACTGAGCACAGAGGGATTATATATTAATTAGTTTAGCAATTGAAAGAGTAATTTTTTAATCTTGTAAAAGTCCGATTGGTGAGGGCTGATTAAAGTTTCACTTTATTTGTTTTCTTTTTTATATAAAGCCTTAGAACTGGGATTTAGTAATGGTTTATAAGAAGCATATATTTTGAATTATTCAATAGAATAATATATATTTATATTGATTTAGTGATTTTAGTTTGTTAAAAATGGGGAAATCGATATGAAGGTTAAATTTGCCGTAATAAAAGATGAGAGCTTTGATTGTAGTTTATTGGAAACAAAATTATTGAAAACTTTTAAAGAAGTAGATTGTGAAGCAGATATTGTAAAGGTTGAGGATGGAATTTTTGAAAACAATGATATACAAACGTATTTATCAGAAATAACCATTCATGTTACTGGAAAAAATATTGGATATAGATCCGTTTCAGCCAGTATATTTATTGTTCTAGAGAGTTTATCAATACAGCTATTTCGTATTCATATTAGTATACTTTAAGCAGTTCAAAAAGTGGCTTCTTCAGAAAATCATACTGATTATATGGAGTTGTAAATATGAAAACAATAGAAATTATCGTAGGTGCTCCCGAATGTTGGATTGCACCTTGTTTGTTGTTAAATAAACAAGGGATTCCTTTTTTAATTTATCTTAACGCTGATTTATATAGAAGATAGGAAATATGTGAATAATTCAATTAGATTGTACAAATAATTTGGTACGCGGATATACGCAATGTATTCACAGGTAAGAGGGTTGTCTCATAATATATATAGATTTTTCTATTAAGATGAACAGAGGGTGTGAATATATGGAAGATGTTTACGCTAAAATTGACAGTCTCAAGGCGGAGCAAAAAGAAATTATGAGAGACATTCGTGCTTTAGAAACGCGTACTACTATTAATGAGAAAGATATAGCAACAATCAATAAGCAATTAGAAAAAATAAGTACAAACACAACTTGGATTTTACGAATTATTATTAGTGCGATAATAATGTCAGTTTTAGGATTAATATTAAAAGGAATGATTTAGTCTTGTGAAATAGAACGATATAAAAGAAAGAGGGGAGCTCCCTCTTTCTTTTATATAAATGAGAAGCTATAAATTTTCCGTTTCCTCTTCACCTGCATATTTTTCCTCTAAAGAAATTAATAGAGGAATGGATACGGTTACTAGAATGATTAAAGTAGTTATAAAAGATTTAGAAAGAGAAAAAGAACCTTCAATTAAAGGTGATAAAAACTTGAATGAAAGTATACTTGTTATGAAGGAAATTACTAAAAAGCTAAAAAGAGAGATATTTTTATTCTTTATAGATGTTTCTATAGAGTCTTTAACACAGGTTATTACGACAAATATAGTTAATATGATAAGAGAAACAAAATAATGTGTTAAATTCGTCATACTAATAGTAGGATCGTCTATTATGTAAGCAAGTAACTTAGATACTAATATTCCTCCAAACAATAAAATAATAAAAGCAAGTAATCCTTCCGATATATAAGTGCTGAAATTATCTTTCTTGTTAAAAAGCTTATAGTTCAGAGTAGATTGGGTTATTTGAATTAGGAATAGGCTAATAATCCATACATAATATACAATTGGTAATTCTCCTGAGAATAGAGAAATTAGAAAGTTTACTACTGTCCTTAAAATTTCAATCATTACGAAAGTCCTCCTGTTTGTAAGCTTGTGACATTAAAATATGCTAGTCTATCGTTTAATAATTAAACTTACGAATTCAAACTATTTCTAATTATTCCATAAAAAGGTGGCTGCATCAAGTTATCTTTTTAACAATCCTCCAAGGCCGAGCACTAGTAAAAGAAACGCAATATGTAATATAATTGAAAAAGTATATTTAAAAATCAATGTTAATATTACCCTCCTATAAGTATTAACATACGTAATTGAGGTGTTTTCTTTGTTGTTTTATGACCGGATTTCTATAATGGCCCCTCCTGTTCCGTAGCTAAGGAAAGTCTTTTTATTTCTGAGATTTTCAAAGTTATAGGAGGGTATGAAAAATGAAAAAAGTCTCAGTACCATCACTTTTGTTAATGATTATTCTTGTCGCATTTCCGCAAATTAGTGAAACGATTTACACACCGTCTTTACCGGACATTTCAAAGGCGTTACATGTAAGTAATAATGAGGTGCAGTTAACACTTAGTGTGTATTTTGCTGGATTTGCGTTAGGTGTATTTTTTATTGGGTGGTTATCAGATATAATTGGTCGTCGCCGAGCGATGTTACTTGGAATTGTCATATATGGCGCTGGGAGTTTCTTATGCTATATTGCAAATTCCATTGAAGTTTTATTGGTAAGTCGTTTTATTCAAGCGTTTGGAGCAAGTGCAGGATCCGTTGTGACACAAACGATTCTTCGTGAAAGTGTAGAAGGGCATAAGAGGCATGTTATGTTTGCTCAAATCTCGGCAGTCATTGCTTTTACACCAGCGATAGGACCGTTAATTGGGGGCTTTCTTGATCAAATGTTTGGTTTTAAAATAGTATTTTTAAGTTTAGTAGTTATGAGTGTCGGAATTTTTCTGTATACGTTTGTTTCTCTTCCCGAAACAAAGACGGGATCAGTAACGAATAAAATAAATGTGTTTTCAGTCTTGAAGAGGCTAATTACAAATCCGAAAGTGGTAACATATGGGCTATTAATTGGAGGAGCAAATGGTGTTTTATTTAGCTATTATGCAGAAGCGCCGTTTATCTTTATTGAATACTTTCAATTATCGCCTAGTATGTATGGATTTCTAGGAATTGTTGTTGCATCTGCTTCTATTGTTGGAGCGAAAATTTCAAAACGTTTACTTGCTACTTATAAACCAGAGAAAATTATATATATCGGTTGTCTCGTAATGACAGGGGGAGCTATCCTTTTATCTGTTATTACGTTTATTGGATCAAATCCGAATGTAATATATATGGTTGTATTTTTAATAGCAATGTTTATATTGTTATTAGGGATTGGAGTAGTGTTACCTAACTGTTTAAGTTTAGCGTTAGTAGATTTTCAAGATGTCATTGGTACAGCAGGTGCATTGTTTAGTTTAGGGTACTATGTAATTGTAACGATGACAATTTTGGGAATGAGTCAGCTGCATACAGGCTCGTTACTAGTGATGCCACTTTATTTTCTGGTTATTGTAGTTATAATGGTAGTGTTTACTAGGGTATTTATCTTTGGTAAGCAAACTTCGAAATCGATTTAAATATGAAATTGTAAAAGAGTCTCATTTTTTAATGAGACTCTTTTATATTTTGGCTGGGGTAAAGAAGTTAGTAGTTTATTAATATATTAAATTTCTCATTGGTATATAAATCGAATGTGTGGGAAATTACGTTATCAACTATAAAGGTTGAAGTATTTGACATATGAAACCGAGAAAGAAATGCTCTCCTCTGTTATTTATATTGTAATAATATACATGCCGGAATCATATTGAATAGATGTATTTTATTGTTAATTTAGTTAAAAATTAATCAGACTTATGTATAATAATTTATTGAAAAAATAATTGAATTTTTCAGATTAATGAATTAATATAAGGTAAGTAATTTTAAGATTTATAGAATATTGGAAGATGAAAGGTTTTGAGAATTTTATTAGGAGCACAAAACGATTTTAGGATAGCTTTAAAGCTAGTGTAAAATGACGTTTGCTTCATCATTTTCAGGGCCGAAAGGAATTAGAGGAAAGCATCTTGTGTTAAAATGCGGCTATGAATCATCTAAGAGGGGGAAGTGAAGTGGCAAACAAAGAATTGAAAAGAGGTTTAGAAGCACGTCATATTCAAATGATTGCTTTAGGCGGAACGATTGGTGTTGGTTTGTTTATGGGGTCAGCCAGCACAATTAAATGGACAGGTCCGTCAGTAATGCTTGCTTATGCAATTGCAGGTATTTTCATCTTCTTCATCATGCGTGCCATGGGAGAAATGTTGTATATGGAGCCAAGTACAGGCTCATTTGCGACATTCGGTCATAAGTATATTCATCCACTAGCTGGTTATATGACAGCGTGGAGTAACTGGTTCCAGTGGGTTATCGTTGGGATGTCAGAAATTATCGCGGTTGGAGCGTATATGCAATATTGGTTCCCAGATTTACCAGCTTGGATACCAGGTATAATTGCAATGGTTATTCTTGGTGCAGCTAATTTAATTTCTGTTAAGTCATTTGGTGAATTTGAATTTTGGTTTGCGATGATTAAAATCGTTACGATTCTATTAATGATTATTGCAGGATTTGGCCTTATTTTCTTTGGAATTGGTAACGGCGGAGAAGCGGTTGGCATATCTAATCTTTGGTCAAATGGCGGTTTCTTTACAGGTGGTTTCTCAGGATTCTTCTTTGCTTTATCACTTGTAGTTGGTGCATACCAAGGTGTGGAATTAATCGGTATTACTGCTGGTGAAGCGAAGAATCCAAAGAAGACACTTACAAGAGCGATTCAAAGTACAATTTGGCGTATCTTAATTTTCTATATTGGTGCTATTTTCGTTATTGTAACTGTGTATCCGTGGGATCAATTAAGTACAATTGGTAGTCCGTTCGTAGCAACTTTTGCGAAAGTTGGTATTACGGCAGCTGCTGGACTTATTAACTTCGTTGTAATTACAGCAGCAATGTCTGGTTGTAATAGTGGTATTTATAGTGCTGGTCGTATGCTTTATACGTTAGGTGTAAATGGACAAGCACCGAAATATTTCACGAAACTTTCTGGAAATGGTGTACCTTTATTTGGTACAGTTGGCGTAATTATCGGTCTGGCGGTTGGTGTTGTTTTAAGTTACATCGCACCGAAAAACTTATTCGTATATGTATATAGTGCGAGTGTACTTCCTGGAATGGTACCATGGTTTGTCATTTTAATTAGTCAAATTAATTTTAGAAAAGAAAAGGGAGCAGAGATGAAAGATCATCCGTTCAAAATGCCATTTGCTCCTGTTACAAACTATTTAACAATTGCCTTTTTAATTATGGTATTAATCGGAATGTGGTTTAACGATGATACTCGTATTTCATTAGTTGTAGGTATTATTTTCTTAGCTATCGTTACAATTAGTTTCTATGCTTTCGGAATAGGAAAGCGAGCTCCGTTAGACGTTCAAAATAATAAAGAGATTTCAAGTAAATAAAGAAAAGGCTGTTCATCTGGAACAGCCTTTTCTTATTGTTGTTATTTGTCGATAAATCGATATAATTTGATTTATGATAGATATATTTGAAAAATCGTTGATATATTGTACGTTATGATAGATATATTTGAAAAATCGTTGATATATTGTACGTTATGATAGATATATTCGAAAAATCGTTAATATAACTTCACATACTATCTGTCACTATCATGATTAAAATTTCTCTAATACGATTTTCCCAATGGTGTGCCCGCTTTCAAGTAGTGCATGTACTTTCATTAAGTTTTCAGCGTTAATCGGTGTTAATGTTTCATTTTTATGTAAGCTGTACTGATAGTCTAGAAGGAGTTTATTTCTAAAAAGAAGAATTTTTTACTGTATTACTTTATCCCAAACTAAATGTAAAGGTGGATACATAATGACAGTAAAGAAACTTTATTTCATCCCAGCAGGTCGTTGTATGTTGGATCATTCGTCTCTTAACAGTACGTTAACACCGGGAAAATTATTAAACTTGCCGGTATGGTGTTATCTTTTGGAGACAGAAGAAGGTCCTATTTTAGTAGATACAGGTATGCCAGAAAGTGCAGTTAATAATGAAGGGCTTTTTAACGGTACATTTGTTGAAGGACAGATTTTACCGAAAATGACTGAAGAAGATAGAATCGTGAATATATTAAAGCGTGTAGGGTATGAGCCGGACGACCTTTTATATATTATTAGTTCTCACTTACATTTCGATCATGCAGGAGGAAACGGTGCTTTTACAAATACACCGATTATTGTGCAGCGAACGGAATATGAGGCAGCACTTCATAGAGAAGAATATATGAAAGAATGTATATTACCGCATTTGAACTATAAAATTATTGAAGGGGATTATGAAGTGGTACCAGGTGTTCAATTATTGTATACGCCAGGTCATTCTCCAGGCCATCAGTCGCTATTCATTGAGACGGAGAAATCCGGTCCTGTATTATTAACGATTGATGCATCGTACACGAAAGAGAATTTTGAAGATGAAGTGCCGTTCGCGGGATTTGATCCAGAATTAGCTTTATCTTCAATTAAACGTTTAAAAGGAGTTGTGGCGAAAGAGAAACCAATTGTTTTCTTTGGTCATGATATAGAGCAGGAAAAGGGTTGTAGAGTGTTCCCTGAGTATATATAGTGCAAAAAGTCATGAGTTCGCGTGCTCATGACTTTTTCGTTTAAATAATTTTTTTAAATAAATTATAAACTTTTTTTGAACTATCTTCGTTTAACTGATAGTACGTAAGGTTTACATCATCAGGAGTATCTTGCTGAGCAATCATCACTTCGCTGCTGTGATGATCAACTATCCATATGAAATATTTTTTATAAGTTCCATCCTCGAAAGTAATCCACATATCACAATCTATTAAATCTGATCCTTCTTCATCCAATGTTAATTTGCCTTTTTTTGCGGTATTCATACTGTTAATAAATGTTTTTAATTCATCTGTTTTTGTGAGAAAGATATCCTGTTTTGTTTTAATTGATTCGACATGTATATCTTTTATTTCCTGTTTACCTAAAAAAACAGGAGGCTCATTTGGATCTCGCGAGCTTGAAATAATAGTAGCTTTCTTTTTCGGTTTATTTGCAGTATAGAGATCTTGAATAGATTTTCCCGAGTTTATAAACCATACAATTCCACAAATAATCAATACACTACCTAGCAATAAAATAATTTTTTTAATAGGATTTTCTCCTCTCTATTACTTCGTGTGAAGAGCTTTTCTATTAATATATGATAGGTAAGCGTAAAGTATTATAGTTGAACTTGGTTATGCTTCACAGTTTTTATCGGGCGATCTATGAGTAAATTGTAAGTGAGCCCAATTAATACGAAAATGCCACCGATAACTTTACCAATTGAGAGTTCATTTGTTAGGAAGAAATCAATAATAGTCCCCGCAAATAATTGTCCGATAAAGATGAGTAATGTTAAATAAAAGGCTGATATTTTAGGAGTAATATAGTTGGATAATGAAATAACGATAACGCCTACTAATCCGCCTAAGTATACGGCGATAGGAATAGATTGCAATTTATGAATAGGGATATACAATGAATCTGAACTGAAAATTAAAAATAACATAGAGAAAAATAATCCAGTAATATAATTGAAAAACGTGCCTTCCCAGTTTCCAATTTCCTTTGCTAAATTCGCGTTAATAATTCTAGCAACGACGATAGAAACACCAGCTAAAATAGCGATAGTAATATATAACATATTTTTGCCCCCATTAATATATTGTCATGATAATAATCCCAGAAGAGATAAATACTAATCCAACTAGTTTTTTCTTTTCAAACTTTGCAACTTTCATTCCTAATAAGCCGAAATGATCGATAATGATGGAAGCAATGGATTGGCCGAGTAAACTTAATGCGATCGTAATAGAGGCACCAAGGACGGAGAAACTTATATTATTAAAAAGAACAGTGAATACTCCAATCGCTCCAGCGCTATATAAAAAAAGCGGAATACCTTTATCGAAATGAATTTTATGTTTGTTTAAGATTAAAACGAAAATAACTGCAATTAAACCGACAAGGTGAATGACCACGCTTGCTGTATACTTGCCAATTAACTCAGATAAAATCCCATTCAATGGAAGCATAACGGCGATGAGCACACCAATAAAGACAGAAAGAAAGTTATACAATGCAATATCCCCTTTGTATTTCATATTTGTAATGACTGTATCATGCTGAAATTGTGTATTACTATGACATATGTCATAGTGGAAGAAGAAAATTTTGATTACAATGGGGATGAGTTGTAAAGGTGGGGGACTATGAAGAAAGTATGTAATTCTATTAAATTAGCAGAGTATATGAAGAAAAATAATATTGATTCATTTTTTAGTCATGATATGAAGCCATATATGGAACTTATATTTTTTAAAAAGAATGAGTTTATTTGTAGAGAAAATGAAGAGATAGATTATTTATATTTCTTTGTTGAAGGAAAAGCGAAAGCGTTTAACACATTAAGTAACGGGAAATCCGTATTACTGTGTTTTTATGATAGTTTGCAGTTACTTGGAGATGTGGAGTTAATTCATTCCCAAAGGATAACTTCAAATGTACAAGTAATGGCAGATTCATATTGTGTTGCTTTACCATTAGGAAAAGTGAGAAATCAGCTATTTCATGATGCGAAATTTTTAAGATGTATTTGTGGATCGTTAGCACATAAGTTAAATCGACTTTCAAAAAATAGTACAATTAATTTATTGTATCCGCTTGAAAATAGACTTGCGAGTTACATGTTAGCAGCAGGGGAACGAGCAGTTCAGCATGAAAATAGAATTGTATTTAGTGGGAATTTAACGGAAATAGCGGAATTGTTAGGAACGAGCTATCGGCATTTGTTGCGAACATTAAATATTTTTTGTGATAAAGAGATAATAAAGAAGAACGATGGATGCTATGAAGTAGTAAACGTGGATGTTTTGAGAGAATTGGCAGCAGATGTTTATAAATAGGAGGAGAGTATAAATGATAACACCTATATTTAGAATTTTTGATATTGAAAAAGCAAAACTATTTTACTTAGGTTTTTTAGGATTTAAACTGGATTGGGAACATCGGTATGAGGAAAATATGCCATTATATTTGCAAATTTCGTTACAGGATGCTGTGATACATTTATCAGAACATCATGGTGATGCCTCACCAGGTGGTGCGATTCGGATCAAAATAGATGATGTAAAGGATTATCATTCTGTATTATTAAGTAAAGAATATGCTTATTCGAAGCCGAATATAGAAAAAACACCTTGGGGTACAATTGAATTAACTGTAATTGATCCGTTTTCAAATAGAATTACACTGTACGAGGAAAAATTGTAGAAATGGAATGAAGAGTAGTTCATAGAGCAGTGAACTGCTCTTTTTTATTTTGAGTAGATATTGAATCATATAAAAAGAAAATGTTATGATTACGGAAACGTATGAATATATGAACAAGTATTCATACGTTTAAGAAGAGGAGGGATTAGAATGAAAGATCTAATTATTATTGGGGCGGGTCAAGCTGGATTAACAATGGGATATTACTTGAAGCAAGAAGGGTATAATTTTTTATTACTTGAGGCAGGAAAACGAGTTGGTGATTCATGGAGAAATCGATATGATTCTTTGCAGCTTTTTACCCCAAGGTCTTACAGTAGCTTGCCGGGTATGGCGTTAATAGGTGAAAAAAATGAATTTCCATATAAAGATGAAATTGCAACTTATTTAGAAAAATATGCAAGACATTTTCAATTACCGGTACAATTACAAACGGAAGTTCTAAAAATAAAGAAAGAAAAAGAAATATTTGAATTATATACTCCTACAGAAATTTTACAAACGAAAAAAGTTATTATCGCAACAGGTGGTTTTCAGCAACCGTTTATTCCCTCAGTTTCAGCAAATCTATCATCACATGTTTTTCAAATACATTCATCACAATATAAATCACCATCACAAATTCCTAAGGGAAAAGTACTAGTAGTAGGTGGTGGGAATTCAGGGATGCAAATAGCAGTAGAACTTGCAAAAACGCATGAAGTTATGATGTCTATCAGTCATCC
This sequence comes from Bacillus cereus group sp. BfR-BA-01356, assembly GCF_022663635.1. NCBI lineage: Bacteria > Bacillati > Bacillota > Bacilli > Caryophanales > Bacillaceae > Bacillus > Bacillus cereus group sp. BfR-BA-01356. The sequence continues at coordinate 113,029 of NZ_JAKUFX010000003.1, forward strand.
TTTAACGTTTTTACCGTTACATTTTTTTAGAAAAAGTATTTTTAATTGGTTAGAAAAATTGGGTGTATTGTATGCTGAAGTTAGTACCAAGAGGGGGAAATGGTTTCAGAAGAGAAAAGATCCTATTTTTGGATTTGAAGGTAAGGAACTCATTCGTAATGGAGCAATACAACTACAGGAAAAAGTAGTAAGTGCATCAGAAAATAACATTATGTTTCAGAACGGTGAAACATATAGTGCAGAAAGTATTATATGGTCAACAGGCTTTATTCAGAATTATAACTGGATTGAAATTGAAAAGGCAGTGAATGAGAATGGACTTCCCAATCATGTGAAGGGGATAAGTCCAGTAGGAGGATTGTATTATATCGGTTTACCGTGGCAGTCTCAAAGAGGTTCCGCACTTATTTGTGGTGTAGGAAAGGATGCAGCGTATGTACTTTCTGAAATCAAAAAAATAGATCAGTAGCGATAACTACTGATCATCCATATGTACATGAATTAGGAGAGGTCAAACATTTATTAACTTTATTATAATAGATTTTCATAGAATTAAAAACTGAAAATTCAAATTTCATGTTGAGAAAGTTTTTTGTATCGAAATATATGAAAAAATAGGGATTTTTATTAAAACAGAAAAAGATATTTCTATTTTAGTAAATTATGATATAGTCTAAATAATCGTGTTTTTCCATAAATGTAATTATTTTCATTTTAGTTTTGTTTATATGAGGGAAGGAGAAGTAATTATGAAGTTTGATGATCAACGCTTACTAGGAGTACGATTAGGTTCTGTGCTTGTGACAGAGGAAAATCAATATTTAGTAATTAAGAAAAAAGATCATTATGCACTATTAAATATACATAATTTAGAATGCACACATGTTGAAGTGCAGTTAGAACATTTGGAAGAAATGTTGCGGGAAGATTTCCAAGAAAGTATAACGGAGATTATCGCACCAGAACATATAAAAATTGTTGCGAAAAATGTTATATAAATAAAGAAGCTGGAAGGAACAGCTTCTTTATTTTCATTATAAGGATAACGTTTTTACAACCTCACCAATGATCCCTTCCATTTGATGAACACCTAAATCGGAATTAGTCATAATAACAGCACCATTCCCGCAGTATGGATAACAAACCATCATACATTGAAATCCAACGCCCCATCCAAGTGAATATATTTGTAAGTCTTCATTTGAATCATCTAGAAAAACACCTAGTCCAGTCCATTTTGAGCAACCTTGAGGAGAAATCATGTCTAGTACTAATTTTTGAGAAAGTTTTAGTTTGCCCTTTCCTTGTAAGGAATGAATGATTTCAATAACTAAAGCTGATAAGTCAGTGGAATAAAGCAAATGAAAGTTAGTAAGGGGGAACATTCATGGAATTCTGGATGGTTATACTGATAGTAGCCGTTGGTTTCATTTATATCGCTGAAAAATTAGCTACAATTGAAAAGAAAAATGATGCGCGTTTAAAGAGAATTGAAGATAGATTACAATTAATTACGAAAGAAATGGGAATTATAGAAAGAGAACCTGAAATTAATAAAGAACTACGCCAGCTTGTAGAAGAAGGCAAAAAAGTTACAGCAGTTAAGAGAGTAAGAGAAGCTTTTGGGTTTTCTTTACTAGAAGCGAAGCAATATGTTGATAAATTATAAAAAAGATCATCCATTTGGGTGATCTTTTTCACTGCACCATGCGTGTATTTACATAAGCCGCGATTATAAAGTGTCCAATTAGAATGATAGGAATAACGATTGTGACATTAGGCGTAGTGAAGACACTACCGATTGTCGCAATGACACCAGCAATTAAATTATAAAGACCTACTATTTTTGATAGTTTCACTTTATCAGGCACGCGGCGTTCGTTGAATCCTGATAAGAGCCAAGTGTACTGCTTTACTCCGATGAAATAAGCTAGTGCAAATGAAATGATTGCTACTATAAATAATGTTGGTGAAGCGAAGAGAGTCATTGCAAATACCTCCGTTAATGGGCTATAAATAAATTATAGTCTGAATGTTATAATTTAACAAAATGCAATTTTGATTTTAAGTTTAATAGAAAAATAGAGTATTTGTGATAAGGGGAGATTAGGTATGAATATTGTGGAATTCCAGAGATATGTATCAAATTTTAGTAAAGAAAAAGGGTTTCAAGATACAACAATTGAAGAGCGTACGATATATACGATGGCGGAATTAGGTGAATTAGCGGAAGTCATATTAAAGCGTGATACAATACAAGATGCCAAAAGAGAAATCGGTTTAGAAATGTTTGATGTAATTTGGAATATATGTGATTTAGCGAATAAATTAAATATTGATTTAGAGAAGGCGTTTGAAGAAAAAATGAAAATTAATAAAAAGCGCGAATGGTAAGTAGAATTTTAATTTGTAAAGATGGGTGATATGAATGAAAAAGAAGCTTATTATAGGAGGAATCTTTACTTTAATTAGTGTAATAAGTGTTGTCGTTTACTTAGTTTTTCAAGGCATATTCATTCCGAATCAAATAAGTGCTGATAAGTATGAAATAAAAGGTGTAGATGTCGCATCGTATCAAGGGGATATAGATTGGAGAGAGTTGGAAAAGCAAAATATGAAGTTTGCGTTTATAAAGGCGACTGAAGGAAGTTCGTTTGTGGATGAGTACTTTTCGAAAAATTGGAGGAATGCGAATAAGACAGATATGCGCATCGGAGCGTATCATTTTTTTAGTTTCGATAGTAAGGGTGAAACACAAGCAGAGCAATTTATACGAACTGTTCCAAAATATAAACAAGCACTGCCACCCGTGATTGATGTTGAGTTTTACGCTAACAAAAAAGATAATCGCCCTAAGCGTGAAGATGTTACGAAAGAGTTGTCGGTTATGATTGAAATGCTAGAAAAACATTACGGTAAGAAAGTAATATTGTATGCAACGCAAGAGGCGTATGATTTATATATAAAGGATGCGTATCCAAAATGTGATATATGGATTCGTAGTGTTCTTACAAAAACGAGTTTATCTGATGAGAGAAAATGGACGTTTTGGCAATACACGAACCGCGGGAGATTAAGCGGTTATAATGGAAAAGAAAAGCATATTGATTTGAATGTATTTTATGGGAATGAGGAAGAGTTTGAGAATTATGGAATGAAAGATTAAGTTTTAAAGCGTACAAAATTTTGTATGCTTTTTTGTTAATTACATAAAAATATGCAAATGAAGATGGAACAAACATTTGAGATGAATTGTCTAATATAGGTAATAACTATTTAGCTTGAAAGAAAGGGTTGATAACATGAAAAAGAATACGTTGTTAAAAGTAGGATTATGTGTAAGTTTACTAGGAACAACTCAATTTGTTAGCACGATTTCTTCTGCACAAGCATCACAAAAGGTAGAGCAAACAGTAATCAAAAATGAGACGGGAACCATTTCAATATCTCAGTTAAACAAGAATGTATGGGTTCATACGGAGTTAGGTTATTTTAATGGAGAAGCAGTTCCTTCGAACGGTCTAGTTCTTAATACTGCTAAAGGACTAGTGCTTGTTGATTCTTCTTGGGATGACAAATTAACGAAGGAACTAATAGAAATGGTAGAAAAGAAATTTCAGAAGCGCGTAACGGATGTCATTATTACACATGCGCACGCCGATCGAATTGGCGGAATAAAAACGTTGAAAGAAAGAGGAATTAAAGCACATAGTACAGCATTAACCGCAGAACTAGCAAAGAAAAGTGGATATGAAGAGCCACTTGGAGATTTACAAACAGTTACGAATTTGAAGTTTGGCAATACAAAAGTAGAAACGTTCTATCCAGGGAAAGGACATACAGAAGATAATATTGTTGTTTGGTTGCCGCAATATAAAATTTTAGCTGGAGGCTGTTTAGTAAAATCTGCGGAAGCTAAAAATTTAGGAAATGTTGCGGATGCGTACGTAAATGAATGGTCCACATCGATTGAGAATATGCTGAAGCGATATGGAAATATAAATTCGGTAGTACCTGGTCACGGGGAAGTAGGAGACAAGGGATTACTTTTACATACATTGGATTTATTAAAATAAGAAATTGTAGAAATACAAAAGAAAGGAGAAATAATTTTCTCCTCTCTTTCTTCTAACTATATTTAAATGCTGAATCTGTCGATTACGTCAGCATATATTACTGAGATTTTAATTCCAAGTATACAAATACTAGTACTGTCATAATTGCAATAACAACGTAAGTAGCATCAAGCATTATAAGTGTTTTTAAAGTTTCAGTCATCGTAATTCACCCCTGTTATAAAAATATAACATGATCTTTTTATTGATTAGATAAGAGATCATAAAGATAAAATGTATATGAAATTTCTTAAGTAGCTTCTATATAAATATATCATATAAATAATGTAAGTAATGTAAGTAATGTTAAGATAATGTAAATGTATTGTAAATAAAAAGGTTTACAATAAAGACTTTAATAAAAAATGATAGTTCCTTAAAATGACAAATACGCTCTTCTTTCTATTGAATGATAGAAAGAAGAGCGTATTTGTATGTCTATTTTCATATGTGATGAATTGCAATTATTTGTATAAGGGATTCAAAAAAATTTTTTCGTTGTATATATTTCTCCAAATTAATTATTTAGCTATTTAAAAGTATCGAAAGATGTGTGCACACTAATGTATATTTTTTGGATGTCAATAAAAGTATTATGTCAACAATATGGACTGTCACAAATCTTTATATATTATTGTGATTGATATCACATCACTTTTTTTCAATGGGTATTATGCTTAAGGTGTAATGAATGATTGGAGAGGGTGGGATGATATGTTTTGTTATCAATGTGAACAAACGCCAACAGGCGGATGTAAAGTAATGGGTGTGTGCGGCAAGAATGAAACGATTGCGAGTTTACAAGATACGATTGTGTTTGGGCTAAAAGGAATTGCAGCTTATCGCACACATGCTGCTCAGCTAGGGTATACGGATGCATTTGTAGATGCTACAACACAAGAAGCTTTATATATGACATTAACAAATTCTAACTTTAACGAACAAGAGCATATTGATATGGCTATGAAAGTGGGGAAATCAGCTCTACGGGTGATGGAATTATTAGATGAGGCACATACGAATCATTTTGGTGTGCCAGAACCTGTACAAATTACACAAAATCGTGTAGAAGGTAAAGCAATTGTAGTTACGGGCCATAATTTATTTGCATTAGAAGAACTATTAAAGCAAACAGAAGGAAAAGACATTAATATTTATACACATTCTGAAATGCTACCAGCACACGGATATCCGCAGCTGAAAAAATATAAACATTTAAAAGGAAACATCGGCAAGGCATGGTATGATCAAAGACGCCTTTTTGAAAAATTTACTGGTGCCATATTAGCTACAACGAACTGTGTTATGCCAATTAAAGGATCGTACTCTGATCGATTCTTTTCATATGATATTGCAGGTTTAGAAGGTGTACAAAAAATTGAAAATGATGATTTTACACCATTGATTCAAAAAGCACTAGAACTTCCAGAAGTACATATGGAGTCGGATGAACAGTTAGTAACAGGGTTTCATCATAATACAGTATTATCATTAGCTCAAGAAATTATTGATGCAGTAAAAGAGGGGAAAATAAAGCGTTTCTTTGTTATCGCCGGTTGTGATGCACCGGGAAAAGGCGGAGAATATTATCGTGAATTAGCAACGTCACTTCCGCCAGAAACGGTTATTTTAACAACTTCTTGCGGGAAATTCCGCTTTAATGATGTAGATTACGGTGTTGTACCTGGTACCGAGATTCCGCGCTACATCGACTTAGGACAATGTAATAATTCCATTTCTACAGTGAAAATAGCGGCTGCATTAGCTGATGCTTTCCAATGTGAAGTGAATGAATTGCCAGTAAGTATTGTGCTATCATGGTTTGAACAAAAAGCGGTTGCCATTTTACTCGGGCTATTTAGTCTTGGGATTCAAGATATTCGCATCGGTCCAAAGGCTCCTGAATTTATTTCACCTGGCGTGCTTGATGTATTACAAGAAACATTTGGTTTAAAACTAATTACAAATGCAGCAGAAGACATGGCTATGATGTTATCGTAACGGAAAAGATTCATTTACTTTTGAACGTGATCAAAATGGACAAGTTACGAAAGTGAAAGACCATGTCAATGGTGTAGAACGCACGAAAACATACGATAAGGCTGACCGTGTCACAAGTGCAACAGATAGCCGAGGCGGAAAAGTTGACTGGGCATATCACGACAAAGCAAACAGTAACGCAAGGTGGATACACAAATAAAGTATCGTATGACTACAACACGCTAGATCAAAACATTCGTGTAACAGACGGTTCTCAAACGTATCGATTTGATTATGATGATTAAGGAAACGTTCGTACGTATACAGCTGGTAATGGTTCAGGTTCGACGTTTAACTATGACCACGCGAACAAAATTAAAGACCTAGTAGTAGGTACATCCAACAGTATTCTTCTTTCTGAACGATATGAATATGATCAAGCGGGTAACCGTACGAAGATTAAACATGAAGGTGCGGGCGGAAAAGTAACAGAAACAAACTTTGTATATGACCCGATCAACCAACTATTAAATGAAGCATTGCCAAACGGAACAAGTAAATCATACACATATGACGGATTTGGGAACCGTACGAGTGTGAAAGTTGTAGAGAATGGAAAAGAAACAAAATCTATAGCGGCAACATTCAATGAAGGAAATCAGCTTGTAAAATTCGGAAACGAATCGTTAACGTATGATGCGAATGGAAATCGTACATCTGACGGGAAGTACAAGTATACATGGAACGAAGATGACCAGATTGTAGCGATTACAAAACAAGGTGAGAGCAATGCATTCGCAACTTATAAATATGATGAGAATAACCGTCGTATTGAAAAGAGTGTAAATGGTCAAGTAACACGTTACTTCTATGATGGAGATAGTATCAACCCATTATATGAGACGGATGGTAGTGGAAAGGTACTCCGCCAATATGTATATTCCGTAAATGGTTTACGCATGGCTATGAAATCGCAAGGACAAACGTTATACTATCACTACAACCCACGTGGTGATGTAGTCGCGATGACAGATCAAAATAGAGAAGTTGTAGCAACGTATGAATATGATTCGTGGGGTAACGTATTAAAGAGTGACGCAAAAGGTATCGCCGCAGATAATCCATTTGGATATGAGGGATACATGTATGATAAAGAAATTGGCATGTATTATCTAATTGCGAGATACTATAATCCAGAACATGGTGTGTTTTTATCGGTAGATCCAGATCCGGGTGATGAAGATGATCCGGTTACAATGAATGGATACATGTATGGGGATAATAATCCAGTCATGCTGACCGATCCAGATGGTCATTTTGCTTGGATGGCATTGAACGCAGGTTTTGCGGCTTATGATGGTTATAAAGCGTATAAAAAGAATGGCTGGAAAGCAGCTGCAGTAGCTGTTGGTGCTGGATTAGTTGGTGGGGCAGCTTATAAAGGTGCAAAATTAGCATATAACACATTTAAATATGGTACAAAGCTTAAGTTTACTAATATTACGACAAAGAAATCCAAGCCTAATTTTCAGGCGAATATAAGTCTACGCCAATTACACAATAGATTGGGAAAAGCAGGATGGAATCAAGACACATTTTACAAAAATGGTTTGCAAATTAGGAATTTCACTAAAAATGGAAGGAAAATAACTACTCGCGATGGATCTAGTGATGGTTTTAATACTGCTGATTATTATCCAAGAGGGAAGAAGAAAAAGAATAATGTTATTAAGTTTAGGTTAAAGGGAAAGGGGAAAAAGGTTGAAAAAAATAGATAGCTTATTTCAGCTTACCGAGAACGAGTATAGTTCTGTTTATACAAGGATTGCCGAGATAGTAGATATGGAAAAAAGTTTACCAGAGTATGTAGTAAGAGGTGATCTTGATAAATATGTATTGTTATTTAGTGACTATGAATTTGATGAAGATGAATTTCTTGATTCGTTAAAACAAATAGGCGAAGTTTTAGGAGAGCGTACGGCATATATATGTACAAAACAAACCTTTCAATATCGAACCTTTCTATTTTTTACTAAGAGCGGATATTATGATGAAGATGTAAAAAAGGCAGCAAAGTTTGATGTAAATATATCATCAGAAGACTATTGGGACATAATCACATGGCGGGAAGAAAAGGATGGAAAAGAGTTCGGATTATCACTGCGTGATCATTATGTACTGTATATACTATTTTCTTCTGGAAAGGTGTTATTGGTGATCGATGTTCATAATGAAGTGGCATTGTTAATTAGTGAAAAAGATATTTATAGAGAGCAGGTGATTGATTCCATGATATGGAAGACTCTTTCTGATTTTCTTATTGAAACGGAGGAGTACCATAAAGAAATTTTTCGCGATGGAGGAAAAAGGTATAGGAAAGCTTTAGTTGAAAACTATGCTGGTCTGCAATAAAGGAATGACAATGCAAATATTGAAAGTAGTAATATTTTATACATGTCGTTCTAGGATTATAAAATTAATTCATTGATAATATTCATTTTTAATGATGAGTGGAATATAAAGTTTTGTAGATTCAGTGCATCTCGAAAATTAAATAGGTAATTTTTGAGATGCACTTTTTATTTTAAATAATCTATTATTCTTAAGGCAGAGGTAGTATCCCACCGTTATATGGGATAGATGGAAATGGGACTGCCCTTCGTCAATATATGCATTTAATAAATGGTGTACGTTGAGCAATGAAATCACGAAGACAAATAGTATACTACAACTTCTTCATGGTGATGTAGTCGCGATGACAGATCAAAATAGAGAAGTTGTAGCAACGTATGAATATGATTCGTGGGGTAACGTATTAAAGAGTGACGCAAAAGGTATCGCCGCAGATAATCCATTTGGATATGAGGGATACATGTATGATAAAGAAATTGGCATGTATTATCTAATTGCGAGATACTATAATCCAGAACATGGTGTGTTTTTATCGGTAGATCCAGATCCGGGTGATGAAGATGATCCGGTTACAATGAATGGATACACGTATGGGGATAATAATCCGGTAATGAAAGTCGATCCAGATGGGCATTATGCAATTGCCTTAGCTGCTGCAGGAACTAACTTTTGGAATCCAGTTGGCTGGGTTATTGCTGGAGGGTTTGCAATTTACGGGGGGTATCAAGTATATAAGTTTGCCAAATCAAATTATAATCCTGATCCATATGCAAGGCCTGGTCAAAAGAAACAAGGAAGAGAAAATAAAGAGAAAAAAGGTTGGAAAAGTCAATCAAACAAACGAGATGGTCCTTCAAAACCTAAAAAACATACACCAGGTAAGGGGCATAGAAAATATTAGGTAGTTAGGGTGATGATATGCATATTTGGACACTGACAAATTGGCAGAAATATTATAATTTAGAAGACAAGAGCCACCGTACAGGATTAAGATTAAAGTTTGATAAAGATGTTGATCCTGAGGTAAGAAGAGCAATTAAAGAATTTTGTAAATGGTTACGACAAGAGTATTATTTCCCTATTAGAGTACCGATATATGTGAAATCTGCATGTAAAATTAAAGCGATGGATGGAGAGCTAGTCTATGGAACTTTCTTCGAGCCATTTAATCGAAATGATGAGCCATATATTCGTATTTCAACAGGTGATTATTATGAAACGTTAAAAAAAAATGGAAAAGATGATGCATTAGGATATTATCTGGTTACTATTGCTCATGAGCTGACCCATTATTTCCAATGGATTAATGATATTAATTTAACTAAAATTGGATATGAAAGGCAAGCTACTACCTATTCGGGATATATTATTGATGAATATAAAGAAACGAGAGAACACCCTTAATGTTCAAATTGAGAAAAAGGCACTCAGCGGAATCAATGATTGGAAAATTAAGAAGACTAATGAAGTAATACAATTAAAACTGAAGTGAACCCTGAAAATGGAACACCTATCAAAACACCTAAACCATCTGTTCCCTAAATTCTTTAGGGGATAGGTGGTTTGATTTTTCTTGTATTCGCACACAATTGTAGTAATGAATGTATTCTAGCACAACCTTTCGTACAGCTGTGTTGAATACTCTTGCTATCTTTTGTGAGTAGAAAGTTCCGCTTTTAAATGCGCAAAGAAGCTTTCCATGATGGCATTATCATGGGAATTTCCTTTCCGGGATATGCTGGTGATAATGCCGTTTTGTTTGGCATACGATTGAAATTCCTTCGCAGTATAAACACTTCCTTGGTCTGTGTAAAGAATGACATCTTTTACTTTTCGTCCTCTCATTGCTTGTTTTACTATCTTCATCGCTAAGGACCGATTACTGACGACATAACTTATAATTTGGCGATTAAAGGCATCCATAATCGTTGATAAATACAAAGTACGCTCTCCAAATAATAAATAAGTTACATCCGTAAATCACTTTTCATTTGGAGCTAAATGAATTTTCGGGATTTTTTAGAGGGAATTAATTTATTGCTTATGGCATGATCAAAGAAAAATGGGAATTTATTAAAAGTGAAAACAACTCATAAAAAATTTTCTAACTTCCATTCGATCTTTGATATTTTATTAAAGGATCCGAAATTAGGTATAATTAATAACGAAATATCGAATGGTTTTTTACATATTAGATGCTACATTGGGTATTTCTTTTATAAACTAAGGCATAATTTAATTGAAACTTGGCTTAGCTTTAGTAATGATATTTTTAATGTTTCTGTATAGTGAAGAGGGTAGTTGATATTTAATATCAAATTTACATTAATTAAATATCAATTTAACGAACAAAAAAACACAATTCTCTTAATCTATTTCATGAAAACAAGATACATCGGTATAAAAACACTAAAAAAAGAGGTGATTTAAATTACACTTTGGGTTGTATATAGTATTATTGTAAGCGAATGGCTAATTATAAAAGAACAACCATTACAAAAACTAGCTGTATATGAATAAGGACATATGATCAAATATATAAAACCGAGATACTCCCATTTTTTCGGTTTGGGGGCATCTCGGTTTTGCTAGCTTGATGGAAATGGGGTAGCCCCTTACAAAAAAGATTGTATTTATTTTTGTTGTAAAGCATTCTTTAGCTTACTAGCTATATGGATAGTTCAACATAAAAAAGTAGGCTGTATCCGGTTAGGGTAAAGCGGATTTTTAATTTTTTTGAAAATAAAGTTGACATCCATAACTACTTAGTCATACAATGTAGATGTAATAAGTGATACTGAATAGTTCGGATTCACAAAAACTGTTCAGTAAAAAATTCGCCTTAGTACTCTGTGATACTGAATATAAGTCAGACAGAATAGGGGGTAAAGGAGGATCAGGACATGGAAAATTTAACTGAAATGCTGAAAGGTTCACTGGAAGGGTGTGTACTGGAAATCATTAGTCGCCGTGAAACGTATGGCTATGAGATTACCCGCCACCTGAATGATCTTGGGTTTACCGAAGTTGTGGAAGGTACGGTGTATACCATCCTCGTACGATTAGAGAAGAAAAAGCTTGTGAATATTGAAAAGAAACCATCAGATATGGGACCGCCTCGTAAGTTTTATTCATTAAATGAAGAAGGCCGCCAGGAGCTTGAATTGTTTTGGGAAAAATGGGATTTTGTATCGTCAAAAATTAACGTCTTGAAGTCAAAATAGGTTCATAAGATAAAATGTTCCGGCCGATACTTTGGGAATTTCTTGTTCGGTTTTATAAAAAAGGAGGAAAATAAGATGTTAGAAATGTTCAAAAAGTTAATTGGTGATAAAAAAGAGTACAAAATGATGATGGCACGAGTTGAGGCTCTGCCAGAGGACTACCAATTTGTATTTAAGAAAATTCAAAACTACATGTGGAATTTTTCAGCGGGTAACGGGATGGATATGTTACACATACAGTATGAATTAATCGATTTGTTCGAAGCGGGTGCAGCGGAAGGAAGACAAGTGCTTGACATTACTGGGGATGACGTGGCTTCCTTTGCTGACGAACTAGTGGCAAATGCTAAAACTTACGTCTCCAAGTATCGTGAAGATTTGAATGAAAGTATTATGAAGAAATTGAGAAAAAAATAAATGGAATAAGTAGTACAGACTGATTAGCTGGTTACACATATGAATTGCCATCATAGCTATTCAGTTATATTTTTAACTCGGTACTAAGTAATACAGAATATCAGTGATACTAAATAGATAGAGGTAAATAAATAGTCTTCGCAAAACATTTTTATAGGGAGGAAAAAAGTATGAGTCATGCAGCGATTTCTGTAAAAGGCTTGAAAAAATCCTTTAAAGATAAGGAAGTTTTAAAAGGGGTAGATTTTGAGGTGCAGCGTGGAGAAATTTTCGCGCTGCTAGGCTCAAATGGAGCGGGAAAGACGACAACGGTCAACATCCTTTCGACACTCATGAAGCAAGATAGCGGTGAAGTAAGTATTTGTGGATTTGATGTACAGAGTCAACCAGATCATGTTCGTCAAAGTATCAGTTTGACAGGGCAGTTCGCAGCTTTAGACGGTATGCTGACTGGGAGGGAAAACTTGATAATGATCGCCAAATCACGTGGTGTTTCCAATCCCGCTCAAGTTGCTGACAATCTACTTGCAAGATTTAGCCTGACTGATGCGGCAAACCAAAGGGCAGATCAGTATTCAGGCGGGATGAAGCGCCGGCTTGATATCGCGATGAGTTTGATTGGGGCGCCAGCAGTTATTTTTCTTGACGAACCAACGACTGGACTTGATCCTGAAGCGCGAATCGAAGTGTGGGATACAGTCAAGGAACTTGCTGGTAGCGGTACAACTATTTTGCTTACGACTCAGTATTTGGAGGAAGCAGAACAACTGGCAGACCGTATCGCTATTTTGCATGGCGGAAAAATTATTACGACAGGTACTCTTGCTGAACTAAAAGAGATGTTCCCGCCAGCAAAAGTGGAGTATATCGAGAAGCAACCGACATTGGAAGAAATATTCCTTGCGATCATTGGAAAAAAGGAGGAGATGTAAATGAAAAGTAAAACAGGTGTATTACTAGGTCGTTTAATGCGTAACATTATGCGCAGTCCGGATACAATTATTACAGTGGCGATTACACCGATTATGATGATGCTATTATTTGTCTACGTGTTTGGCGGCGCAATAAAAACTGGAACGGAAAACTACGTTAATTATTTATTGCCGGGAATTTTGCTAATGGCTATCGCATCCGGTGTAGCTTACACTTCCGTTCGACTATTTACGGATGTAAAGAGTGGGCTGATGGCACGTTTCATTACGATGCCTATTAAGCGCTCATCGATATTGTGGGCTCACGTTCTAACCTCTCTGGTTGCTAATGTACTTACTATCGTGGTGGTTATTCTTGTTGCACTCTTAATGGGTTTCCGTTCCAGTGCTAATATTCTAGATTGGCTCGCGGTAGCTGGGATACTTGGGATGTTTACGCTGGCGCTAACATGGCTAGCTATCATTCCAGGATTGAAAGCGAGGTCTATGGAAGGGGCGACTGCTTACTCGTACCCGCTAGTTTTTCTTCCATTTATTAGTTCGGCCTTTGTGCCTACCGAAACGATGCCAAAAATTGTTGGTGCGTTTGCAGAGAATCAGCCTGTAACTTCAATCGTGAATGCGATTCGTGCTCTTTTATATGAAGGAACTGTTGGAAACGATATTTGGATTGCGCTCGCTTGGTGCGTAGGTATAATGGTCATCTCTTACTTTTTCGCCAGTAAAGCATTTAAACGTCAGTTAGGGTAAGAAACGTGATAAACGAAACCTTCAGGAATAATATATATTTAGAAAAGCACGGGAGATTTTCCGTGCTTTTATTATTTATCATGCTCTCATTGTAGTAAATGAAATGGTATTTAAAAATAGGATAATTATCCAGTGATAAAGCTTAATATTTGAGGCTCACTGCTTATGGAATGTATAAGCACACTCGTTTTTGTAAATCTGCTAATACTTCATCGGGTATTTCTTTGATTTTAATATCCTTCCCTAGAAAAAGCAGCCAATTTATTATTTCCGTCACTTCATCGGGATTGTTAACATTGATAAAAGTTTTTAAAATGGCTGTGGATTGGTAAGGATTAGTATAAGATATTGAAATTTTTAAAGGATGGTATTTTTTGAACTGGGCAATTGCTTTTGGTCCAAGTTCAAGTACCAAGTTGATTATTTCGTCCTTCTTACTTAGTTTTTCTAAAATCTTTTTCTTATTTAGCCTTTTGTTCGTCGTGTATGGTTCGATATTAATGAGATCATCGACAGGAAACATCATCTTCTTTTCTTTTTTTAAGTCAAACCCTTCAATGATCCAATGGCTTTTTTCTTGATAAAGGTGCAATAGATAAATTGGATAAGTCTTGATTTCTTCATCTTCTTTAATGGTAATCAATAAATGGTTATCCAAAAGAAGGATTTGAATGAGTTTTTCTAACATAGGATGGGGGAGATCAGAAAGCTCAAGTAGATCGGGATTATGAGGGTTAGTCCCTTGGAAAAGCAAGAGTTGATTTAAAAGAACGAGATCATCTTGCTGGGTTTCTGAGATGAGTCCTAGTAGTTTTTCGGCTAAAGATTGACGACTCTTTAGGTAGGGAAGTTGTTGATTCCTCGTAGCCATAAAGGCAATAAAAAGAGCTTTCACTTCATTATCAGTAAAGCGAACAACGGGCAGGATAGAGTTGTGCATAACAAAATATCCCCCGGTCCTCCCAACTTCAGCGACAAGTGGCATTCCCATAGCTTCAATTTCTCTAATGTCTCTAATAGCTGTCGACCGTGATATGTTAAATTCTTGTATAATTTCAGAAATTGTAAAGTGAGAGCGGTTGTTGATATACCGCATAATTGTATTAATCCGTTCAACTTTTTTCATTTTAGTCTCCTAAACAGTATCATTTTTTGATATGGTTTAAAGGTATTATAAACGTATCAGATGAAAAGATAAATCGTTTGATTAATAAAAAAAGAGGCAGGTTTTGAATATGAAAAATTATACGATAGAAGAAAAAGATAGCTTTATTGTGTTAGGTATTGGAACTGAAATTAAGAGTGAATACACAGACTTTGCTGGAATAAATAAAGAAAAGGAAGAATTTTGGTCGGCTGTTAAAGAAGATGGAAGGCTGGACACTTTAAAAGCTTTAGCTACAAATGAATACATTTTTTCCGTGAGCGAAGCGGTGAATAACAAAATGATGTATTATGCGGGTGTCATGACAGAAGCACAAATAGAAGAAGAATCTAGAGTAATCCAGTTTCCGAGGGGAGAATACTTAGTAGTGAAAGGGGAGGGCAAAACGGCTGAAGAGCTAAGTAATAAGTTGACTGGTATCGCCTTCGGTCAAGCTTTACCAGATGCAAATGAGTTTGCTTATGTTGGTGGACCAAATACGACGGTTGAGATGGGGAAAAGAAACGGCTTAGTGTTTGGTGAAATGTGGATTCCAGTTGTTAGGAAGTAAAGTGATAAAAGGTACGAATATGGGAAGTAGAGGCTAACAATCTTGGATTGTTGGCCTTTTTAACATGAATATAATATTCATATGTCTATTGTATTTTTTGCGGCAAGATTAAATAGCTTTTTTGTTACTTTACAATAAAGTATACTTAATATCAGTAATTCATGTAATTAGGGGTGGTTTCTCATGCCCATCAACTTAAAAATCTTCACTACCCCCAAGTGTAAAAAAACGTTATTCTTTCTAAAAAAGCTAGACTAGAAAGGATGACGTTTTCTTATGAATCTCTCGATTCA